>JBJTMZ010000175.1:0-14406 GCA_046073805.1 Aquirufa sp. | reverse complement strand
TCCGATGGAAACGGCGGAACGGATACGGGCAATTTCGTCATCACGGTAACGGATGTGAATGATGCTCCGGCAGCTGCGCGTGACGAACAAACAATCAATCAAAATAACCCGGCTTCTGGGAATCTATTATCGAATGATTCTGATGCGGATGGGAATTCGTTGACCGTTACGCAATTTGTCATTAATGGCGTGACCACGACGGTTGACCCTACGAATGGAGGGACTTACACCTTGTCGGGTGTGGGAACCTTTGTTGTTTCAGCCAATGGTAATTATACCTTCACGCCATTGAATACCTATGTGGGAACAACACCTGCATTAACCTATACCGTCAGCGACGGAACGGCGACGGCGACTTCGACCTTGACGGTTTATGTTCAACCGCTGGATACACCACCGGTTGCGGTGGCGGATGCCAATACCATTGCGGAAGATGGTGTCGCGACAGGCAACGTACTAAGCAATGATACCGATGCGGAAAGCGATCCTTTGTCGGTGACGCAATTCACCGTGGGGGGAATAACCTATCCTGCCGGAACGACTGCCAGCATTCCGAATGTTGGAACTTTGGTTGTTAATGCGAATGGAACATACACCTTTACGCCTTTGGCAAATTATAACGGTACCGTTCCCGCTATTTCGTATTTAGTATCGGATAGCGCGGGATATACGGCGACGGGCCAACTCAGCATTACGGTAACCGCAGTCAATGATTCGCCGGTGGCGGTGAATGATCAAGCGACCACGCCTGAGGATACGCCATTGTCGGGCAACGTGAAAATCAACGACTCAGATGTCGATGGAAATACCTTGACATTAACCCAATTTACAGTTGGGGGGCAAAGCTATACGGCAGGTCAAACGGCGAATATTTCCGGCGTCGGAAGCTTGCAAATGAACGCGGATGGAAGCTTTAGCTTCACCCCAGCGGCGAATTATAACGGAGCCTTCTCGGCAGTTACCTATACAATTTCCGATGGAAACGGCGGAACAGCCACCGCGAATTTAGCGATCAACATTACCGCGGTCAACGATGCGCCTGTCGCTTCGAATGACACGGCGACAACGCCACAAGGTTCTGTGAAATCGGGGGATATCTTAACGGGCGCCGACACAGACATAGACGGAAATACCTTGACGCTGACACAATTCAGTATCGGAGGCGTGACCTATCCGGCTGGTACGACGGCCAATATTCCAGGGGTGGGAACTTTGATCATCAATGCAGACGGAACATATACCTTCACACCAATTCCAACTTATGTAGGCACGGTTCCTACGGTGACCTACGCCCTTTCCGATGGAAATGGTGGAACGGCGACGGGAACATTTATCATGACGGTAACCGATGTTCCTGAGCCACCGGTGGCGACGGATGATATCAAGTCGGCCGGAAAGAATACCGTAATCACAGGCAACATGGTCAGCAACGACTCTGACCCTGAATCCAATACTTTGACCATTGCTTCTTACAGTATCGCTGGTGTTACGGGGCCATTTAACCTTGGTTCAACGGTTACGATTCCGAACGTGGGAACCATGCGTGTGAATGCGGATGGAACCTATGTATTTACGCCTCTACCAATTTATTCAGGCAATGTTCCTACGGTGACATATACCGTTAGCGATGGAAACGGTGGTACGGATACGGGCTTATTGAATATCACGGTGATCGATACGAATACACCGCCAACCGTAACGAATGATCCGGTAACAGCCACGGAAGATACACCACGTTCAGGTAACGTGTTGACGAATGATTCCGATCCAAACGGTGATGCGATAACTTTGGTAAGTTTTGTGGTGGGTTCAACGACCTACCCGGCAGGCACTACCGCGACGATTCCAAATGTGGGCACGATCACGATTGCAGCCAATGGTGCCTTTACCTTTACACCATTCGCGAACTATAACGGTACGGTTCCAGCGGTCAATTATTCAATCACCGATGGCTTGGGGGGTGTCGCAACAGGTGCCTTGAACATCACGGTAACAGCCGTGAATGATACACCTATCGCGGTAAATGACGACAACGTTTCGGGTCCTGAGGATTCGCCTATTACTGGGAATGTTTTGTCGAATGATAGCGATCCCGACGGAACGCCAATCAGCGTGTCTCAATTTACGATTGCGGGTGTGGTGGGGACATTTACGGCTGGTCAAACGGCCACGATTCTAGGCAAAGGAACATTAATTATTAATGCCAACGGAACCTTTACATTTACGCCTTTGGCAAATTATTATGGTCCGGTTCCTACGATTACTTATACGGCTGTGGACGGTTCGGGTGCATCAGCAAATGCGACCTTGAATATGGCGGTGACACCCGTGAACGATCCACCAACAGTCGTAAATGATGTGATTACGGTACCGGAAGGAACCACAGGAACAGGCAATGTATTGACGAATGATTCCGATGTAGAAAGTGGAACCTTAGCCGTGACGCAATTCACGATTAATGGCACGATTTATACACCCGGTTCGATTGTTTCTATTCCAAATGTGGGCACGTTTGTACTCAATGCGGACGGTACGTATTCGTTCACGGGTGTACCCAATTACAGTGGTGCTGTTCCTTTGATTGGCTACACGGCAACCGACGGTACGGGCGGAACCAGTACAGGAACTTTGACGGTAAGCATTCAAAACGTGAACGATGCGCCGGTGGTTGTTTCCGAAACGTTCATCACCCCTGAAGATACGCCTGCGATTGGAAACGTATTAACGAATGACACCGATCCAGAAGGAACAACCATAAACATGACGCAATTCTTGGTGGGTGGCGTCAGCTATAACGCAGGTCAAACGGCCACCATTCCAGGTGTGGGAACGGTGACGATTTCGAGTTTAGGAGCCTATGTGTTTACTCCGGTGGCTAATTATTTTGGCAACGTTCCTCCTGTGATTTACACGGTTTCAGATGGCCAAGCAACAACAACCGGTAGCTTAACGATTTCAGTTACTTCTGTGAATGATGCTCCTGTCGGGGTGAATGATACGAAGGTAGGTGAGGTAAATGCTAACCTATCAGGAATTGTATTGACGAATGATACGGATGTAGAAAACGGAACCTTATCAGTTGTCGATTTTATCATCAATGGCACGACTTATCCAGCAGGCCAAACGGCTACGATTCCCAATGTAGGAACCGTGACGATGAACGCCGACGGTACGTATACCTTTGTACCGGCCTTGAATTATGCGGGTACCTTGCCTGTAATCACCTACAACATCAGCGATGGTGCGGGCGGAACAGCGTCGGCTACGTTGGCTCTATCGGTAACCTTTGACACCGATGGTGATGGCATTCCAGACGCGGTAGAAAAAGGTCCTGGCATTGCTCCAGATACGGACGGCGATGGCATCCCGGATTACAAGGATTTGGATTCGGACAACGATGGTATCCTAGATGGTGTGGAGAATGCAGCTTGCTCGCCAGCGGTGATACCTTGCGACATGGATGGCGACGGCATACCCAATTACTTGGACACAGACTCTGATGGGGATGGTATTTCCGACGTGATTGAAGCCGGTGGGACGGATGCAAATGCCGATGGAAAAGTAGATGGAGCTATTAATTCCCAAGGAGTTCCGTTAGCGGCCAATGGCGGCTTAACACCTCCGAATACCGACGGAACTGGCGCATCCAATCCATACGATGTGGACTCTGACGGCGATGGTATTCCAGACGCAGTCGAGGGAATACGCGACACGGATGGCGACGGAACACCGGATTACAAAGATGTAGATTCGGATGGAGATGGCATATCCGATGCGATCGAAGGTTCGGCCGATGCGGATGGTGACGGAATACCGAACTACCGCGATTTAGATAGTGATGGGGATAGCATTCCTGATGTAACAGAAGGTATTGTTGACTCCGATACCGACGGCACGCCAAACTTCCTGGATACGGATTCGGACAGCGATGGTATCCCGGATTCTATTGAAGGGACGACCGACACGGATGGCGATGGTATTCCAAATTACAAGGATTTAGACTCGGATGGCGACGGTATCCCGGATGCTATTGAAGGCACGACCGACACGGATGGCGACGGCATCCCGAACTACAAGGATACGGATTCCGATGGCGATGGCATTGCGGATACAGTAGAAAAAGGATCGAATCCATTATCTCCACGCGATACGGATGGTGACGGTATTCCAGATTACAAAGATTTGGATTCGGATGCGGATGGTATTCCGGACTCAGTCGAAGGTGCGACGGATACAGATAATGATGGTTTACCAAATTACATGGATCCCGATTCGGATGGTGATGGTATTCCAGATTCAGTCGAAAAAGGAATTAATCCATTAGTTCCTTTGGATACCGATGGCGATGGAACGCCGGATTATTTGGATACAGATTCGGACAACGATGGTATTTCAGATGCGATTGAAAAAGGACCTAATCCTGCGCAGCCTCTGGATACGGATGGTGACGGTATTCCGGATTACCGCGATTTGGATTCCGATAATGATGGAATAACAGATGCAGTAGAAGGAACAGTCGATACGGATGGAGACGGCACCCCGAATTACCGTGATTTGGATTCGGATGCAGATGGAAAACCTGACCAACAAGAAGGTGTCGTTGATACCGATGGAGATACGATACCAAATTACTTGGATGCGGATTCGGATGGTGATGGCGTCTTGGATTCTGTGGATCAATGTCCATTGGTCGCGGGAAACTTAGCCAGTGGATGTCCATTGGATAGCGACAATGACGGCGTGCCAGATTCGACGGATTTCGATGATGACAATGATGGAATTTTGGATAGCGTAGAGAATGCCGCATGTGCACCTGCTGCTGCTACTTGTGACTCGGATGGCGATGGTATACCGAATAATTTAGATCCAGACTCCGACAATGATGGCATCACGGACGTGCGCGAATCGAATGGTGCGGACTCCGATGGTGATGGCATTTTGGATGGCGCCGTCGATTCGAATGGAGTACCGACATCAGCCAATGGCGGCGTTACTCCTCCAAACACGGATGGAACGGGTGGTTTAAATCCATACGATACCGATTCCGATGGCGATGGCATTCCAGACAGCATCGAAAAAGGTTCTAATGGCAACGCACCGTTAGATTCCGATGGTGACGGCATACCAAATTACTTGGATACAGACTCCGACGGTGATGGTATTCCAGATTCAATAGAACGAGGAACGGGTACGGCGATTGCCGACACGGATGGTGACGGAACGCCGGATTATCTAGACCAAGATTCGGATGGCGATGGCATCACCGATGCAGTTGAAAAAGGACCAAACGGAGCAACTCCGTTAGACACCGACAACGATGGTATTCCGAACTTCCGCGACGTGGATTCAGACGGCGATGGTATTCCAGATTCAATCGAAGGAACGGCGGATACGGATAATGATTCAATCCCGAATTACTTAGATACAGATTCGGATGGCGATGGCATTTCAGATTCAATTGAGAAAGGGCCAAATCTCTTAAGCCCGATTGATACGGACAATGATGGCACCCCGGATTACAAGGATTTGGATTCCGATGGTGACGGCATTCCAGAACTAAGCGAAGGCACGATTGATACTGACGGCGACGGCATACCAAACTACCGCGATTTAGATAGCGACGGTGATGGTATCGCGGATGCGATTGAAGGAGTCACGGATACCGATAACGATGGTATTCCAAATTACAAAGACTTGGATTCCGATGCCGATGGAATCTCGGATGCCACGGAAGGTACTTTGGATACGGACGGTGACGGAACGCCAAATTACAAGGATTTGGATTCAGATGGCGATGGCATTTCTGATGCGATTGAAGGAACGCGCGACACCGATGGTGACGGAACACCTGATTATTTGGATTTGGATTCGGATGGAGACGGCATTTCGGATAACACGGAAGGTACGCTTGATACGGATAGCGATGGAATTCCGAATTACCGCGATGTGGATTCCGACGGGGACGGCATTCTTGATGCGATTGAAGGTACAGTTGATTCCGACGGAGATAATAGACCTGATTATTTAGACACGGATTCAGATGCAGATGGTATACCAGATGCGGTTGAAGGCAATGTAGATACAGATGGCGATGGTATGCCAGATTACTTGGATTTAGATTCCGATAGGGATGGTGTATTGGATGCGACAGATGCTTGTCGGGTGACCGCGGGCGATGTCTCGAATAACGGTTGTCCTACCGACTTTGATGGTGACGGGATTAATGATACTTTGGATTATGACGATGACAATGACGGCATTTTAGATACGATTGAGAATGCCGCTTGTAATCCAACCTCACTCAGCTGTGATACCGATGGCGACGGAATTCCTAATCGTTTTGATTTGGATTCTGATAATGATGGCATTAAAGATGTTCGCGAAGCAAATGGCATCGACGTTAATGCGGATGGCATCGTGGATGGTACCGTGGATGCGAATGGAGTGCCTAGCGCTGCCAATGGTGGATTAACCCCACCTAATACAGATGGAACGGGCGGATTGAATCCATACGATACGGATTCGGATGGTGATGGTATCCCAGATTCGGCGGAGAAAGGAACCAACGGAAACGTACCGCGTGATACGGATGGCGACGGAACACCAGACTATTTAGACCTGGATTCTGACGGCGATGGCATTACCGATGCCGTGGAAGGAAATGTCGATACAGATGGGGATGGTATTCCAAATTACCGCGATTTAGATTCAGATGGAGATGGAGTGATCGATTCGACGGAAGTTGTGGATGGGACAAGCCCAACCAACGCATGTTCATTAATTCCGGCACATCAAACGGTTTCCGCACCGGGCTGGTCGGCAGGGGATTGCGACGGCGACGGTAACCCGAACAGCACCGATCCGCATATGAATGCGCCAACGGCACAGAATGATAATTTTGTGATTTCCGGGTCGGGCCAACAAGCCTTTAACATCTTGGCGAATGATGATTTCTTAGCCGGCGGAGGTATAACGATTAATCGTTTGGCGGGATCTGCAGGAGGAACGGCACTGGGCACAGTGAGCTTTAATGCGAACACAGGCATGATGCTGTACACGCCAGCGCAAGGTGAAATATCCGGCATGAAAACTGTCGTTTACCAAGTATGTAAAGGCATAGTTTGTGCGACGGCCACGGCCAATTTAAACTTTTGTAACTCGAATGATCCAGCCGTTGATTGTGATGGTGATGGTGTGACGAACGGACAAGAAGTAATCGATGGGACGGATCTATTGAACGCTTGTTCGTTGGTTAGAAGCAGTCAATCCCTATCGCCAAGTTCCGCTTGGATGTCAGGAGATTGTGACGGCGATGGCAATCCAAATAGTACGGATCCACACATCGCGACGGCTGTTGCCAACAATGATTTAGTTCAGGTGGCGGGTTCAGGCGCGCAAACGTATAACATTTTGGCAAACGATGATTTCTTGCCTGGAAATTCGACGATTGCTCGTTTAAGTGGTAATGCAGGAGGAACGGCTCAAGGAACGGTAAGCTTCAATAATGCGACGGGTGAGATGACTTATACACCAGCCGTAGGTGAAACGAGTGGAACAAAAACGGTAGTTTACCAAGTATGTAAAAACTCGGTTTGTGCGACGGCTACTGTTACCTTAAGCTTCTGTAATCCAAACGATCCAGCAGCGGATTGTGATGGAGATGGGGTTACGAATGGTCAAGAGTCCATCGATGGAACCAATCCAAACGATGCATGTAGCTTGAAGTTTAGGTCGCAAACCGTGACACCAAGTGCAGCTTGGCTGGCAGCAGATTGTGATGGTGATGGCGTAACAAACGGCGTGGAGCGGACGGATCGTACTGACCCGACGGATGCATGTAGTTTATTGATGGCGAGTCAAGTGTTGGCCAATGCAAGTTCAGGTTGGTTAGCGGCCGACTGTGATGGCGATGGTAATCCAAACGGCACGGATGATGCGCCATTGGATTTCTGTATCGATGGTACGGGCCAAGTACCGTCAAATGGAACGCCTGCTTATGAGTTTTTCCGAATGCAAGATTGCGATAGTGACGGAATCTTAAATGGAATCGAATGTACGTTGGGGGTTATTTGTCCTGATTTTGATGGGGATGGCGTTCCTAATTACCTGGATTGGGATTCAGATAATGATCAAATGGCGGATATTTCGGAAGGCGAATTTGATTCCGATAAAGACGGGCGTGGTGATTACATTGATTTGGATTCGGATAACGATGGGATATTGGATATACGCGAGGAGAATCGAGATCCCGATGGCGATGGTATTCCAAACTACTTGGATTTAGATTCGGATGGCGATGGAATCTTGGATAATGTGGAGGCAACGGCAGATTACCGCCCATTTGAAGATTCTAATGGCGATGGTGTTTGTGATAAAGCAGGAACGACCTCGGATCAAAACTTCAATGGTATTCCCGATCAATTAGAGCCGGCTTATGGTGGCCGACCTCTGGAAATTCCGGATACGGATAAAGATGGCATTCCTGATTTCTTGGATTTAGATTCGGATGGCGATGGCATAGTTGATAGCTTGGAAGGACGTGGAGATATGGACGCAGACCAACATCCAAATTACCGCGATGGAGATAGCGACGGAGATGGTCTGTCGGATGCTGTTGAAAAAGCAGGAGATCCCGATGGCGATGGTATCCCGAACTTCTTGGATTTGGATTCCGATGGCGATGGTATCCCGGATCAGGTGGAGGGTTTAGGCCTATGTTCAAATTGTGGGCGCGTTGATAATAACGATGATGGCTATGATGATCGAGCCCAACAAGACCCACGTTACCCAGGTATGGATACCGATGGCGATGGTATTCTAGATTACTTGGATTTAGATTCGGATGGGGATGGGATTCTTGATTCCCTGGAGGCTGGCAAAGACCCTAAAAATCCAGTGGATACAGACGGAGACGGTGTGCCTGATTTCCGGGATTTAGATTCCGATAATGATGGTATCTCGGATAAGATTGAAGGCACGGTCGACACAGATGGCGACGGAATTCCAAATTTCCGAGATCTTGATTCAGATAACGATGGCATCCCAGATGCTGTCGAGGGAACGATTGATACGGATGGAGATGGTATTCCTAATTATTTGGATAGCGACTCCGATAACGATGGTATTCTGGACGAAGTAGAGGCAGGAAAAGAGCCTAATAAACCTGTGGATACCGACGGTGACGGTAACCCCGACTATTTGGATTTGGATTCGGATAATGATGGTATTCCGGATGCGATTGAGGCGGGTAGAGATCTGAAGAAACCCGTGGATACGGATAAAGATGGTATCCCAGATTACCAAGATTTCGACTCGGATAACGACGGCATCCCGGACGCAGTAGAAGCCGGTAAGGATCCGAAAAACCCAATAGATTCCGATAAAGATGGTATTCCAGATTACTTGGATTTAGATTCGGATAATGATGGTATTTCTGATGTGGTTGAGGCCGGCAAGGATCCGATTAATCCGGTCGATACGGACAAAGACGGAACGCCGGATTACCGTGATTTGGATTCGGATAATGATGGTATTCCGGATTCCATTGAAAGCAACCTTGATTCCGATAAAGATGGTATTCCAGATTACTTGGATTTGGACTCGGATAATGATGGGATTTCGGATACCGATGAAGCTGGAATAGATCCAAAACGCCCTGTCGATTCAGATGGAGACGGTATACCGGATTACCGAGATTTAGACTCTGATAATGATGGTATACCCGACGTTGTAGAAGGCAAGCGAGATACCGATGGCGACGGCAAGCCGGATTATCTAGATTTGGATTCGGATAACGACGGGTATTCGGATAAGCATGAGGCTGGGACAAACCCGGCAAATCCAGTAGATACCGACAAAGACGGGCTTCCTGATTACCGTGATTTGGATTCGGATGCAGACGGAATAACCGATGCGTTAGAAGATGACTTAAATTATGGGGCATTGCCGGATTGCGATAAGGACGGTATTGAGAACCGGATTGATTCAGATCAATGTGACACCTTTACTCCTCAAGGGATCTCTCCAAATGGAGACGGTCAAAACGATGTCTTAATCATTCCAGGTATTTTAAGGATGGGTAATAATACCTTGACGATTTACAACCGTTGGGGGAATATCGTCTACCAAAAAGATAATTACCAAAACGATTGGGGAGGTCAAACAGATCGCGCATTTAGTCTGATATCAGAAGATAATTTATTACCTGATGGAACCTACTATTACGTGATCGACTTCAAAGGAAAATATCCTGAAATCGGGCAATATGTGTACATCAATCGCTTAGAAAAATAGGTCGGACATGAAAGTATTATATATAATTAAGGTTTATGGGGTTAAGGGCTTTACTGCCCTTGCCCTATTGATGTTTTTCATTAGTATCCGATCTCATGCTCAAATTGAGACGATGTATAATTTATACCGAATGAATCCTCAGGTTTTAACACCTGTGCAAGCGGGAAGTAAGGATACTAGTGAAGTGCATATGATGTATCGCCAACAGTGGTTGGGCATCGAAGGTGCACCTCGGACGATGTACTTCAATGGTAATTTTAAGTGGAAGCAGAAAAGAGGCCTCGGTGTAAACGCGATGTTTGATCAAGCGGGTCCTGTTAAACTGACGATGGTTTCCGGAGACTTTGCGTATCATACGAAGTTAAATACTAATTGGGTTTTGTCAGGTGGTATTCGTTTAGGCGTTGGCAATGTTGCTCTTGATTTTGCCAATTTAAAATTGGTCAGTCCTAATGATATTCTGTTTGCTGGAAATCGGAGCACAGGCATGATGTTTAATATGGGTTGGGGGGTTCGATTAGCACGAAAAGATCAAGGGTTTTTCGCAAGTATTTCGATGCCCCGTATCTTGAAGTATGATTTCGGAAATCAATCTGGCGGATATAAAGATGCGAGTTATATCTACGTCATGATGGGCAACAAGATTGAAGTTAATGAAGATCTTACGCTTTACCCGAACGCCATGGCACGCATCGCAACCGACGTTCCATTGAGTTGGGATGTCCAATTAATGGCCAATTTGAAGAAAAAACTCGATCTTGGACTTAGCTATCGCCACCAAGATAGTTGGGGACTTCGTCTTGGCGTCCAAGCAAGCAAAAAGACCTACATAGGATATGTCTATGAAATGCCAATTTCGGAAATTTCGAAGGTGAGTAATCAGACGCATGAGTTAGGTCTGCGGTTTTTTATATTTACGAAGGAGCAAAAGGAGCGGAACAAATAACATATAGAGACGCGATTCTTCGCGGCTAGTCCCCAGGTTAAAAAGAACCCCTCTGAACTGACGGCTAGCGACTATTGACTCCGCTTCTGCAAAAAAGGCTGCACCATTACCGTCAGTACTAACAGACCGGTCCCCCAATAAAATCCGGGTGACATCACCTCTTTTTGGCCAAAGATAAAGACAGCCAATAGGATTCCGTAAACCGGCTCTAAGGTGATCACTAAGTTGATCGAAAAGACGGAAAAGACCTTATACAAATGTATCGTCTCCGTATAGGCATACACGGTACAGACCACCGCCAAAATCCCAATCCATAACCAATCCCAGTCGAGCGGTACATAGCCGGCCCCGCCTCCAAACAAGCCATAAGCCCATACCAAACCCGTCATCACGCCAGCCGCCGCCATCTCGTAAGCGGTAATCAGTTTCGGGTCATGCGTGTGCGTAAAGTTTCCGTTAATCACCGAAAAAAGTGCGCCGAAAAACCCAGCGCCAATGCCCATCAATAGGCCCAGCCACTGAGCTTGTTGGACCGAAAAAATAATCCCCAAGGCCACAATCACTAGTACGCCTAAGAATACTTCTACCCAAGAAATTTTGACCTTTTTCGCCAAGGGTTCCATGACCGAAGTCCAGAAGGTTTGCGTGGATAATCCCGCCAAACACATGGCCACTGTACTCACTTTGGCCGCGCCAAAAAACAATAACCAGTGTAAAGAGATAAATACCCCATTCAATAACCAAACACTCAATACCTTTTGGCTTATTTTAAAGGAGCTTTTGGAATAATATAAAATTCCCGCCAAACCGAGTGCCGCGATCACACAACGGAAAAAGACAATCGTCAAGGCATTCGCCTTCGTTGCATTTCCCAATATCGCCGTAAACGCATAAAGCACCACAATGAAGTGGATTTTCAGGTAGTCGAGGAGTCGAGGTGCCTGTTTCATCTAGCGTGGAATGGTGTAATAAAGCCCGACCCCAACGGCCGAAAAGACGATGTTTGGCAACCAAACGGCCAACATCGGTGGCATGCCACCGCCCTCCGCAATTCCTTTACTCATCATAAAGAAGAGGATGTATACAAAGGCGAGACAAAATCCAAGGGCGATTTGAAAACCCACCCCGCCACGCGATTTCCGCGCTGAAACCAAGAACCCGATAATCGTCAAGATGATGACCGAAAAGGGATTCGCAAAGCGTAAATATTTTTCAATTAAAAATACCTCAATTCCATCCGCACCGCGCGAACGAACCAAGTCGATGTGGCGATTCAACTCCGGTAAGGTAAAGGTTTCATGCAATAAGTGCTTGTTCTGGAAATCTTTGGGGAATAAGTTCAAGGTCGTATCAATCTTTGTTCCATACACGAGCCCATTCCCTCCGCCACTAAATGTTCGAATTCGATAATCGTGAATGGTCCATTTCTTCGCCAGGGAATCCCAGGTGATGCGGTCCGACATCAATTTTTGCTTAATCTCGTTGTCGGCAATACGCGCTAAACTAAATCGATATCCTGTGTTTGAGGTATTGTCATAGCTCTCAATGTACGCATACACATCTGACGAAATCTTGAGATGCACATCACGCTTGTCGAAAAAGTAAGTATTATTAATGTACTCGTGCTCGAAGGGCACTCGAATCTTATTGGCATTTGGAACGACCCAACCGATCATCCCGAATGTCCCTAAGGCAATGAGGGATGAACCGATGATATAGGGGCGCATTAAGCGCGTAAAGCTGACACCCGAACTTAAAATCGCAATGATTTCCGTTTTAGCAGCTAGGTTGGCCGTGAAAAACACGGTCGCAATAAAGACCATCAGCGGACTAATGTAATTCGCCCAATAGGGAATGAAGTTCAGGTAATAGTCAAAAATGATGGCACGAATAGGTGCTTCTTTCCGAATGAAATCATCGATTTTCTCCGTGTAATCGATTACCATGACGATTAATACAATGAGAAAAACCGCAAAGACATAGGTCTTCAAGAATTTTTTTAGAATGTATAAATCGAGGATTTTCATCATTTATTTGGCCGGTATTTTACTCCGGAAAACAAATGTATAAAAATAACACGGGAGGTACGGTAATTAAAGGGGACCAAAATAAGCGAGATTGTTGTAATCGGGATGACATAGCCCATTGCATCCGGGTCATCGAAGAAGTTAAAAATGACGATTCCTCCCACGAGCATGATACCTACCGTGAATGCATAGGATACATACATCGCCCCATAAAAAAAGCCGGGCTCTACTTCATAGCGCAAACCACATTCCGAACAATGCTCATTCATCTGAGCGAAATTGAAGACATTCCACCATTTGAATTTGAATAATCGGCCCTCGTGACATTGTGGACAGCGGGCATTGATGGTCGCTTTTAATTTCGATGAATCAGACATTTTGTTAACCGTTTTGAGTCCCAAAGGTAAAGAAAAACAGAGGATTATTCGTAACAAAGGTCACGTTCTGAGGGCTTTTCGTATCTTTGTGACAAACTAAACTTATCAACACATGTATTCAATTGTTCGTAACGTACACATCGCTCTCTTTGTGCTTGTGTTCATTTTAGGAATCAATGTCATTGTTCGCGCGCTTCGTGGTCGCTCAAGCAATGCCTTATTTACCGAGGCTGATCGCAAGGCTGGATTGTTCTTTATGATTTCTTTGCACACGCAATTGCTAATCGGTTTGGCTTTATATTTCTTTTTAAGCCCGATTACTGCTACCGCTTTTGCTGATTTCGGTGCTGCCATGAAAGACTCGCAAACTCGCTTAATCGCGGTGGAACACATTTCGGTAAACATCCTTGCGGTTGTTTTGGCGACGGTGAATAATGCGAAAAACAAGAAGGCGATTGCCGATGCTGCGAAACATAAAAACGCATTAATTTTTACCTTGGTTGCCTTATTATTGATTTTAAGCCGCATTCCTTGGAAATTACTTTTTTAAGACTGAATGAAGAATAAGTGTATCTTTTTGGACCGTGACGGGGTATTGAATGTTGACCGAGTAGATTATGTGTACCGGATGGAAGAATTTATCATTCCTCCGGGCGTAGGAGAGGCCCTCCGCTCACTCAAAGATGCCGGATATTTATTGATTGTTATTACGAACCAAAGTGGTATTGCCAAAGGAATCTACAAACGGGAAGACGTTTATTTG
>JBJTMZ010000174.1:0-8369 GCA_046073805.1 Aquirufa sp. | reverse complement strand
CTTTACGTCCGGATTCGATTGTCGAGTCGATTATTTATGATGAGAAGAAGGGCCGGGCGACAGGAGTTCGTGTGATTGATGCGAACACAAATGAAATGGTAGAGTATTACGCAAAAGTCATTTTTGTGACAGCGGCTGCCTTAAATACGAATGCAGTATTATTGAATTCCAAATCACATCGTTTCCCGAATGGGTTGGGAAATGATAGCGGCGTATTGGGGAAATACATCGCCTTCCATAATTACCGGGCATCCTTATCGGCCGAATACGAGGGTTATTTGGATACGAAAACAGAGGGTTCTCGTCCAACATCCGGTTATGTGCCACGTTTCCGTAACGTATACAAGCAAGAGACGAATTTCTTGCGCGGTTATGCGGCGGGAATGAGCGCGGGAAGAGGCAGTCATTCGGATCAAAATTCGGTGGGTGAGAGTTTGAAGAATTCCCTTTTGAATCCGAAATTAAATACGAATTGGTATGCGGGTTCCCACATGATGGGGGAGACGATTCCGAAGGAGACGAATCAAGTTCGTTTGGATCCGACGAAGAAGGATGCGCATGGCTTACCAATCATGCACTTGGATGTTTCGTATGATGACAATGACGATAAAATGGTACAAGATTTTATCGAACAATTCACGGAGATGTACACGAAAGCCGGATTTAAAAACATCCGTACACGTGATTCAAAACAAGCTCCGGGCTTGGATATTCACGAAATGGGGGGTGTTCGCATGGGGGCTGATCCTAAGACATCGATGTTGAATAAGTGGAATCAAATGCATGCAGTGAAGAATGTTTTTGTGACGGATGGAGCCTGTATGACCTCTACCTCGACGCAAAATCCATCCTTGACCTACATGGCCTTAACGGCTCGTGCAGTTGATTATGCGGTTAAAGAGATGCGTAAAGGAAATATCTAGTCGATGAAGTCATTTTTAAGGAAGACGGCCGAGTATTTGTGGGAGGCGCATGGAATCGAGGAAATGCAGCACATTGCAGTTGTGATGCCTTCCCAGCGAGGCGTATTGTACCTTAAAAAGGAACTGGCTTATTTGGGGGATCGTCCTTTTTTGGCGCCCGACTTCATGACGATTGAGGAGTTTGCTTTGCAGATGACGGATTCGACGTTGATTGATCCGATCGATTTGCTTTTTGAGGCCTACACATGTTTTAAGGAAGTAGACCCATTGGTCGACTTTGATCGATTCATGGGTTGGGGGCAAATGATGCTAAAGGATTTTGATACGCTCGACATGTATTTAGTTGAGCCTTATCAAATCTTCTCTTTTCTCTCTGAAGTGAAATCGTTGGAACGCTGGGGAGAGGCTTATGGGGAGGAGGATACAAGCAAATACATCACAAAACATACACAGGCTTATTTCAAGCTATATGACCATTTACTGGAGGTATATGGTCGTTTACAGGCAAGATTAAAGGATCGCGGTTTGGTTTATCGTGGGATGGCCTATCGGGAATTCGTTGCGAGATTGGATGAAAACCGCCCTTTAGCCAAAAATTATAAGAAAGTCTATTTTGTGGGTTTTAACGCCTTGTCGAAAGGTGAGGAAGAAATCATTCGCAAATTACTCAAATTGGATCTTGCGGAGACGCTTTGGGATTCGGATGAATACTACGTAGCAAATCGCTTTCATCGCGCAGGAAATTGGTTGCGTGAATTTTCGGATCCGGGTCATTCCAAATTTTTAGGCAAAAATAAGTTCCAATGGATGGAGAAGCATTTTGCTCAAAATCCGAAGGAGGTGAATATCTTGGGCGTGGCGAATCCAAGTGCCCAGGTATTTGTGGCCATGGAATTGATTCGATCTTGGCAGGCTGAATACGGCGCAGAGGAACAGGTGGCTCTGGTTTTGGGGGATGAGTCGCTTTTGGATCAGGTATTGTTGTTTGTGGGTGAGTTTAAGGACCGACTGAACATTACGATGGGTTACTCGCTCAAGAAGACTCCTGCATATTCATTCTTGAATTTGTTGGGTGAGATTCATAAACGACCAGATCAAGCGCGCATACCTGTGGGCATTTTTCAGTCCTTGATGCAGCATCCAATTATGCAGTATTACATTGATGGACGTTCAAAGAAGGTTGCGGCGGATTTGAATCGGGATTGGAGGGCTTTATTTGGGAAACAGGATCTTTATGTTTCAACAGATGCTATCAGGGCATTGGCAGTTTTGCCCGTTTTGGCTGATTTATTTCAGTTGGGCAATTTTAAATCGCTTTTGTCAAATTTAACGGAAGCCTTTGAGCAGATTCTAAAGGAGATGCCAAAAGCAGAGTGGGGAGCTGATGCTCAAGCCATGACACAGGCGAGGCGCGTGATTGATAATTTAGCTGATTCGTTGATTGGTTTGCCAGAGGAAGTTTCGATGAAGGTGGGTTTGAAATTGTTGTTAAATTTGGTTCAACAGCAGAAATTGACCTTTGAGGTGGCGGAACAAAAGAATCGAACCTTGCATGTCATGGGTCTTTTGGAGACGAGAACCTTGGATTTTGATCGGGTGATTGTCTTGTCCTTAAATGAAGGAAGTTTACCGGGCACGCGGAAGCGGGAGAGTTTGATTCCTTTGGACATTGCGCAAATGAATACCTTTGATTTACCTACGTTTACGCAGGCAGATGCGGTAACGTCTTATCACTTTCATCGTTTATTGCAAAGACCTCGCCAAGTGGAATTGATTTATGTGCAGCCTTCTGAGAAGTCGAGTGTGAAAGAAATGAGTCGCTTCATCAAGCAATTGCGTCTGGATTGGCCGAATCAGAACCCCAATTTACGTTGGTCAGAGCCACAGGTTCGATTTGCCTTGGAGGAGCGCGATCAAATGGATTTCGTGCACCGAATCGAGAAAACGGATGAGGTGATTGAACGCGTGAAAATGACGCTGGAGAACCGTGGCTTATCGCCTTCTGCGATGAATCAATTTGCGACTTGTAGCTTACAATATTATTACAGCTATGTGTTGAATTTGCGGAAGGAGAAGGAATTTGAGGATGAGATGGGGGCGGATGTTTTTGGTACTTGGGTTCATAAGGTTTTGGAAAATGTTGATAAGAAAATTTTGGAGCTGCATCAGGGCTGGATTGATCAATCGGATGTGGAGGAACGAATCCAAAATTTAGATACTTTGTTGGACGAAGCGATGTCTCAAATTCAAGAACGCGAAGGCGTATTTGAGATGGAGACGGGATTTAATTTTGTCTTGAAGGAGGTCGCCAAAACTTTATTGGAAAGTTATTATCAAGCAGAGCGCACCTGGAATTCTGAACGTGTTCAGTTGTTAGATACGGAGATGGATTTGATGACCATGGTGCCGGTTCAGTTTGAGGGTCAGCACTTTGAAGTTAAAATTAAGGGGCGAGTAGATCGCCTGGATCGTGTTGAATCGGTTTACCGAATCATTGATTATAAAACGGGCAAGGTAGAGCCGAAGGATTTGAAAATTGGCGAGATTGGGTTGAGGGGTGAATTGGAGGCAGCGGATTTAAAAGGAAAGTTGTTGCAGTTGTGGTTATATAAATTTTTGCTGGTACAATCGGTTCATGATCAATCAAATGAGTTGTTTAGCGGCTTGGATTGGCGGCAATTGGACGTGGAACCGGGAATTATCTCCTTCCGGAATTTAGGGGCGAAGGTGTTGTCGGTGGCAGCACCGGGCTTGTGGTTTTCGGAGAATCAATCGATGGAGGCATTCATGGCAGAATCCATTGAGGTCATTCAGGGGTGGATTGACCGAATCTTGGATCGGGCAACGGCTTTTGAAAAGACGAAGGATGTGGAAACTTGTCAGTATTGTGACTTCAAGGTAATTTGTCATCGGGAGATTTAAGTCGTAGTTTTGTGTTTTAAAATTATCAATATGACATTTCAAGAAATCAACGAACGTATTAGTGCCTTGGCTGCTCAAAAGGGTGGCATGGGTGTTTCATTTAAATTTGCTTTTCCTTCGGGAATCATTGTCGTGAATGGTGATGGTTCTGTGACGAATGAAAATGTAGACGCGGATTGTACGATTGCAGCCACAGAAGACAATTTTACAGCCTTATTGAAGGGTGAATTGAACCCGATGATGGCTGTGATGACGGGTAAAGTGAAAATTTCTGGCGACATGTCGGTTGCCATGAAGCTCCAAAACTTATTGTAATGTTATTTCAAGACACGATAGTCGCATTGGCCACACCCACCGGGGTGGGGGCGATCGGTGTTATCCGCTTGTCGGGCCCCAAAGCTATTTCACTCGTCAATTCCGTGTTTAAACCCAAAGATTTAAGTAAGCAGTCTTCCCATACGATTCATTACGGTCGGATCGAAGATGCGGGTCGGGTATATGACGAGGTGGTTGTCAGTCTTTATATCGCTCCGAAGAGTTATACGAAGGAGGATGTGGTGGAAATATCGTGTCATGGTTCTCCGTTTATTCAGGAGAGTATTATTCAGTTATTTGTGGAGAAGGGAGCGCGTTTAGCCAAGGCGGGGGAGTTTACACAGCGTGCGTTCATGCATGGGGCATTTGATTTGGCCCAAGCTGAGGCGGTGGCGGATGTAATTGCGGCAGATTCGGCGGCTGCACAGGCAGCGGCATTGCATCAGTTGCGAGGTGGCTTTTCGAATGAATTGGCGGCTTTACGAGAGCAATTGATTCACTTTGCCTCCTTGATCGAATTGGAGTTAGATTTTGGTGAGGAAGATGTGGAATTTGCGGATCGTAAGGATTTGGAGGATTTGGTGAATCAGTTACTTGTGGCGATTAGGCCCTTAGTGGCGAGTTTTCGGGCGGGTAACGCCATTAAGAACGGCGTAGCTACGGTTATCGTTGGAAAGCCCAATGCGGGTAAATCCACGCTCTTAAATGCCTTGTTGAATGAGGATCGAGCCATTGTATCCGATATTGCCGGTACAACACGAGATAGTTTGGAGGATACCTGGGTGTTAGGTGGAATTAAATTTCGCTTGATTGATACGGCGGGATTGCGTGAGACGGAAGATGTGATTGAGGCGATGGGTGTAGAGCGTACGCAGGCATGGGTGAAGAAGGCTCAGGTCGTGATTTATTTGGCAGATGCGGTCACGGAAACGCCTAATGGATATGTCGAGGCAATTGCAGCATTAGGAGACATCGATATTCCCGTTATTAAGTTGTTGAACAAAGTAGATCAAGTCAATGCCTCTCAAGTAGCGGCATTTAAATCGCTTATTCCTGAATTGATTGAAATTTCGGCGAAAAACCGAATGGGTTTGGGGGATTTAGAAAAGGCCTTGTTGGACGTCGTCGGCTTGGATCAAGTGCGTACGGGAGGAACTTTGGTGACCAATTTACGTCATTACCAACATCTTCTTCAGACACAAGAAACGCTGGAGTCTGTATTAAGAGGATTGCAGGTGGGCCTGACAGGAGATTTGATCGCGCAGGATCTTCGTTATGCTTTACATGATTTGGGTGAGATTACAGGTCAAATATCGAATGATGACTTGCTCAAAAACATCTTTGGGAAGTTTTGTATTGGTAAGTAAAATTCATCAAAATCTTATTTCATTTTAGGTATTGCCAATTAATTTGGACTAGATTTTAAGATAGGTCCAAATGGAAATTTCGGAAGCTTCGATTCTGGTTGTTATTGATTTAATTTTAGTAAACCAAATACAACCACACCATGAGACTTTTTAGAATACCGTCCTTTTTACTACTTGCTGTAGTTATTTTCCTATCCAGTTGCACTGAACAATTTCTTGAAAACGGTGCGAAGATTTCACCTCAAGATGCCTCCATTCAAAATGTTGATCCGATTGTCGTCTCGAATAAAGTAGGTGTCCCTGATGATTCTTACATCGTAGTATATAACAATGATGTTGAAGATGATGAATTGGAGGTAGAAATGGAGGATTTGGAAAAAAAGCATGGTTCTGTATTTGATCATGTTTACTCGAAAGCCATTAAGGGTTTTTCGGCTCGTTTATCCCCGGATGCATTGGCTGCTTTACGTAAAAATCCCAAAGTTGCTTATGTGGAGAAAGATCAGGTTGTAACCACAAACACGACTGTTTCAAACGTACCCTCTTGGGGTATTGATCGCATCGATCAAGCTAATTTACCTTTGAGTTATACTTACACTTACAACAGTGGTGGCTCGGGGGTGAAAGCTTATGTTATTGATACAGGTATTTTATTGTCACATTCAGAGTTTGCGGGCCGTGCGATTGGTGGATTTTCTTCGATTAATACGCCAACTGATTGGATTGATGCGAATGGACATGGGACTCACGTTTCAGCGACAATCGGTGGGTTAAATTACGGAGTTGCAAGAGATGTAACATTGGTTGCTGTTCGAGTTTTGGATGCGACGGGTTCTGGAACTACGTCAGGAGTTATCGCGGGAATAAATTGGGCAATTGCTGATCACCTTGCGGGAGAACCTGCGGTTGCGAATATGTCTTTAGGAGGTGGGGCTTCCTCTGCATTGGATTTAGCCGTGACGAATGCGATTGCTGATGGAATTGTGATGTGTGTTGCAGCGGGTAACAATGCATTAGATGCAAGTAAATATTCACCAGCTCGTGTTAAAGATGCCATTACTGTGGGTGCTACTGGAAACTTTACTTCAGGTGCAAAATATGATGTTATGGCGAGTTATTCGAATTATGGCACAGTGGTGGATTTATTTGCTCCTGGTACAAGTATTAAATCTGCGTGGTTGACAGATAACTTTGCAACAAAAGTCTTGAGCGGAACTTCTATGGCTACGCCGCATGTAACAGGTGTAGTGGCTCAATATTTAGCAGCTAATACAACGAAGACTCCCTTGCAAGTAGCGACTTATATTAAAACGGTGGCAACTCCCAATAAGGTAACTGGGTTAAAAGGTACGACAACAAGTGCTTTGTTGTATACGAACAATTAAGTTGAAAGCTGTAAATTCATTTGCCTCGTGCCTTGAAATTGAATAGCTTTAATTTCAAATGCAAGGATGTGTCAAAAGGAAAGTACATTACCATACGATTCATAAAATATTCGGGTTTCAAAGCCCGTCGAGCGGCCTTTTCAGAAATGGGCCGCTCGTTGTTTTTAAGCTGGTCGGCACCTGGCTTGGTTTTCGCCAAACACCTCGGTACCGGCGCAGGCAATGGTTTCTCGATTTTCCCTGATTTCGGTTTATATGCTTGGTTGGGCGTATGGGATTCACCCGAATCAGCCATTCATTTCTTTCAAACGGATTCGCGCTGGTTATCCTTAATTCGCCTTTCCGATGAAATCAGCGGTTGGGACGGTGAGCCACTCAAAGGCAAAGGAACTTGGAATCAATTGTCTCCATTTGATTTTTCGGAAGCGGATGTTGAATGGACGGGTTCCATTGCGGTCATCACACGAGCAAGTATTCGCTGGTCGAAAGTCTTACTCTTTTGGTGGAATGTTCCATCTGCCAGTAAGCATTTGGATGGAAAGGAAGGCTTGATATATGCCAAAGGGGTAGGGGAACTTCCTTTATTGGAACAAGCCACGTTCTCGCTCTGGGATTCTGCGAAGCGATTGGACCAATTTGCCTATCAAAGCAAAGAGCATGCCCCGATGATTAAAAAGACGAGGAAATATGATTGGTATAAGGAGGAAATGTTTGTGAGGATGAAGGTGGTAAAACAGTATTCAGTAGTCAGTAGTCAGAGGTCAGTTGTCAGTAGTCAGTAGTCAAATATATATCTGATTAAAATTAAAATAGCCAAAATCAATCCTAAAACTGACTTTGGCTATTGATATGTAAATACTTAACTTTTCCTTACTGATAGTTAGGCGATTGCCGACTACTGACCACAGATTACTGCCCACTGCCTACTGATCACTGCCCACTGACTACTGATCACTGCCCACTGACTACTGCCTCCTATCTTATCGCTTCCACCCCCCTCGTTTTCGTTCTGATCCGAATCGCATCTTGCACATCGTAGATGAAGATTTTGCCATCTCCGGTGTTGCCCTCAGAGGCATTATCCAAGATCACATCAATACATTTCTCTAAGTTCTCGTCGCTTACGACACAGATGATCATCACTTTAGGCAATAAGATCATGGATTTTTCGGTACCCCGATAGATCTCCGAATAACCTTGTTGGAGCCCCGCACCTCGTACCGGCACCACCGTCATACACGGAATATTTGCGTCGATTAAGCCCTTTTGGATAGCTTTTAATTTGGACGGCTTGACAATTGCTTCTACCTTTTTCATAGTTCTTATTCAAATGTTGTATATGACTCCACTCCAAACTCCACCGCATCGATTCCCGCCGATTCTTCCTTTGTCTTAACGTTTGTAATATTCAAGGCCTTACAAAAGACGATGGGAATTCGTTTGAGTCACAAGGAAGA
>JBJTMZ010000173.1:0-3332 GCA_046073805.1 Aquirufa sp. | reverse complement strand
GGCATGTTCCAAACGCTTATTGACAGGTAAGGAGCGCCAAGCGTCATCGATAACGGCTTCTTTACCGACCGACTTAACCGTCTCGGCAAAATTGACCAGTTTCTCCGTAGCATCTGGATGACGGTTTAATAAAACATCTTCACATAAATCACGCAAGGGTTGTTCGATTTGATCATAAACACCCAATTGGCTCGCGTTCACGATACCCATGTCCATGCCCGCTTTAATGGCGTGGTATAAAAACACGGTGTGCATCGCTTCACGCACAGGTTCATTGCCACGGAACGAGAAAGAAATATTGGAAACTCCTCCGGATACTTTCGCTAATGGTAAGTTTTCCTTGATCCATTTCGTCGCCTTAATGAAGTCATTCGCATAGTTATTATGCTCTTCAATTCCGGTTGCGACCGTTAAAATATTTGGGTCAAAAATGATGTCTTGCGCTGGGAATTCCACAACATCCACTAAAATCCGATAGGCACGTTCACATATTTGAATCCGGCGTTCATACGAATCCGCCTGACCATCCTCATCAAAGGCCATCACCACGACGGATGCGCCATATTGCTTTACTTTGGAAGCTAATTCAATGAACTTCGCCTCGCCTTCTTTCAACGAAATGGAATTAACGACCGATTTACCCTGCACACATTTCAGTCCTGCCTCGATCACCTCCCATTTCGAAGAGTCGATCATAATAGGCAAGCGCGAAATATCGGGTTCGGCCATTAACAGATTCAGGAATTGAGGCATCATTTTGACCCCGTCAATCATCCCCTCATCCATGTTGATATCCAAAATTTGGGCTCCTCCATCCACTTGTTCACGCGCCACCGCAATCGCTTCCTCAAAATTCTCTTCACGAATTAAGCGCGCAAATTTCTTAGAACCTGTCACGTTGCAGCGTTCCCCCACATTGACAAAATTCGTCAATTCAGTAATCTCCAAAGGCTCTAAACCTGATAGTTTCTGGTAATGATGAGAGGTTGGAATTTGATGCGGAGGATAGTTTCCGGCGATGTCGGCAATAGCCTTGATATGCGCTGGAGTCGTTCCGCAACAACCTCCGATAATGTTAATAAACCCGTTTTGCAAAAAGTCCTCAATGACCTCGGCCATTTGCTCCGGGCTTTGATCGTATTCTCCCATTTCGTTCGGCAACCCTGCATTCGGGTGCGCCGACACATAAAACGGGGATTTATCGTTTAGTGTCTTAACGTAAGGCCGCATCAAATCAGCTCCTAATGCGCAATTAAGACCCACCGAAAGCAATGGCATGTGCGAAATAGACGTCAAAAAGGCCTCAGTCGTCTGACCCGAAAGCGTCCGACCCGACGCATCCGTAATCGTCCCAGATACCATTACGGGCAAATACGGCTTGCTTGGATTTGCTTTAAAAAACTGATCAATCGCGAAAAGAGCAGCCTTGGCATTCAGGGTATCAAAAACCGTTTCAACCAATAAAACATCGCATCCCCCATCGACCAAACCACGAACTTGTTCAGTATAGGCCTCAACCAATTCATCGAAAGTTACCGCCCGATAACCCGGATCGTTTACATCAGGCGACAAGGAAAGCGTACGATTTGTAGGTCCAATGGAACCTGCCACGTAACGCGGTTTATGGGGTGTTTTTGCCGTAAACTCATCGGCCACTTCCTTTGCAATTTTCGCGGATTCAAAATTTAACTCATAGACTAAATCTTCCATGTGGTAATCCGCCATGGCAATGGAGGTACCTGAAAAGGTATTGGTTTCCGCGATATCGGCGCCTGCCTCAAAATATTTGGCATGAATCTCTTTGATCACATCCGGTCTCGTGATGGATAAGAGGTCATTATTCCCTTTTACTTCGTGTGGAAAATCCTTAAAACGTTCCCCACGGTAATCGGCATCTGATAATTTATATTCTTGTATCAATGAACCCATAGCACCGTCCAGGACCAAAATCCGCTGGCGCAATTGTTCGTATATAGATGGCTTCTGCATAATCCTGCAAATATACCACAAAAGGCTTAAATCAGGAGGTAATTCGGGGCTTAAATTAGGCCCATTTTTGTAATTTTTTCCAAATCCTCCGGGCTATCAATCCCGACCGTCTCGAATTGCGTTTCGATGGTTTGAATGGTATATCCATGCTCCAACCAGCGTAATTGTTCGAGGGATTCTGCAAGCTCAAGGGAGGTGGGCTTCAATTGGCTCAATTGTCGTAAAACATCCGCACGATAGGCATACAAACCAATGTGCTTAAAAAATGTATGACGGGCTAACCACTCCCCTTCATCTACACCACGTAGGAATGGAATGGTTTGTCGGGAAAAGTACAGCGCTTCCCCCTTCGAATTCACAACCACCTTCGGCGTATTGACCGAAAACAGGGTAGCTTGATCTTGAATCTTTTTAATCAAGGTTAAAATGGGTGCATTCGTCCGAAACCCTTCTGCTAATTCGAGCAGTTGAGCAGGCTCAATAAAGGGTTCGTCGCCTTGAATATTGACAACATAATCCATTGCCCCACCAATAATTTCAAGTACCTCCGCACAACGATCGGTTCCCGAAATATGATCTTCCCGAGTCATAATCACCTCAGCACCAAAACTTTCCGCCACCTGCTTGATTTTCAAATCATCGGTCGCCACCACAACTCGGGACCAACCCGCTACAGCTTGCACACGTTCGAAAGTTCGCTGAATCATCGGCTTTCCACCAAGATCAACGAGTGGTTTACCGGGAAAACGCGTAGAGGCGAACCGAGCAGGAATAATGGCTAACACTTTTTTATCGTGCATCGTCATAGAACTTAAGTGGTGAAAATTTATCAAATTTGCATATAATTGACGAATCCATACCTGCTCCATGCGAAAAATATTCAATCACCTTTTCTCGGAAACCATTTGGAGCATGGGGTATTGGGGAACTCCCGATGACGCCAAACTATGGATTGAAACGCGTTCTGCGGACAAAAACACTTGGCATAACCTCGACCTAAAGTCCTACCAATTAAATCAAACAGGCCAAATTGAAAGTAATTCACAGCAATGGTTGACGGGATTAAAAGACGGAGGCGTATTTTTAAAGTTACGTCAAGGTAAAAACCCAGGAATCGAAAGCCTGCATGCCTATCATTTTCCTTCAGGCACCCTACGTTATTCGATTGATCTTAGCCAATGGACAGCATTGCATGGTGAATATTTAGAATGTGCTCAAGGGATCATTGATCTAAATTCAGGTAAATTCTGTTCCGAAATTACGCCTATTCAAGCGACCTGGAACATCGAATCCCCACAACACTTTGAGGAAAGCCAATCCGAATTTAAGCCCTTTGCTACCTT
>JBJTMZ010000172.1:0-2641 GCA_046073805.1 Aquirufa sp. | reverse complement strand
TGTCGTAGGAACGTCGCAGATGGCGGGAACGGAGATGTTGCGCATTGCGAATTTGAACAACATGGAGGTTCGGGTGAATGTGAATGAGAATGATATTACGCGGGTGAGTTTGGGGGATACGGTAATGATTGATGTGGATGCGTTTTCATCGTCTGAGCGGAAGTTTAAGGGCGTGGTTTATGAGGTAGCGAGTTCGGCGAATTCTTCGGGAACGGCAACTTCGGTTACAACGGATGCGGTAACGGAATTTGAGGTGAAGATTCGTGTTTTGCGTAGTTCGTATGCGGATTTGATTAAGGGTAAATTATCTTATCCATTGAAGCCGGGAATGACGGCCTCGGTGGAGATTTTGACGAATACCAAATCAAATATTTTGACGGTACCCTTATCGGCGGTCACCACGCGTGATCTTAATGCTCCAGCGGAAGCGAAGGAAGGCGAAGAGAAGCCATCTGAGGGCTCAACGGTGACGACGCAGGAGGATGCTAACGCTGCGAAGAAACGCAAGGAGAGTATCAAAGAAGTGGTCTTTGTAGAGGAGAAAGGAAAGGCGAAGCAGGTTGTGGTGAAGACGGGTATTTCCGACTTTGAGAATATTGAGATTATTTCGGGCTTGAAGGAAGGCCAAGAGATCATCTCGGGTCCTTATGCGACGGTAGCGAAGAAGTTGAAGGACGGCGAAGTGGTCAAGAAAAAGGACGCTAAAAAGGCGGAAAAGAAATAAATTTGAAAAAAAAGAGGGGGCTATCTTGCATTTAATGAATTAGCCCCCTATTTTTGCAGTCCCAATAGGAACAAAATTCCTTCTTAGCTCAGTTGGTTAGAGCACATGACTGTTAATCATGGGGTCCCTGGTTCGAGCCCAGGAGAGGGAGCAAGCCGATCATTTTTGATCGGCTTTTTTGTTGTCTGCCAACGAGTTTAGGTTTTGTATCTTTCGTTATATTTACTTCATGAAAAAACTACTAATTCTATTTTTGAGTATTTCTATTTACTCAACGGCATTGGCACAAAATCAGACTGAAAAAAAGGTGGCCGTTACCGATAAAGCGTTATTTACAAAAATAGCCCAAATGGACAGTGCTTTATTTGACGCCTATAATTCCAAAAATCTAGAATTATTAAAGACGTTTTTCACGAAAGACCTTGAATGGTATCAGGATAATGGCGGCTTAATGGCATATGAGGAGGTTTTTACTAACTTTCAATCGATATTTAATAAAGACTATGATTTGAAACGTAATCTTATTGAAGGGAGTTTAGTTGTACATCCAATTAAAGGCTTTGGTGCAATCGAAATAGGCCAGCACCAATTCAAGCATATTGAAAACGGAAAATTGGAAGTAGGAACATTCAAGTTTTTAATGATATGGAAGAATGACAAAGGTCAATGGAAAATCTCCAGGGTCGTTAGCTTTGACCATTAAAACATTTTGAAATGAATATATTAATGAAAGTGTTTATCACCCTATTTTCGCTAACGTTTTTTCAAACTTTTTCATTTTCCCCAACGCCCAATTTTAGCGGCACTTGGGTTTTGAATTTTGAGAAAAGTGTAATCGAGGATAAAGATGATCAATTAACCCGTCAAGTATTTGTGATCAATCAAAATGGGGATGATTTCAGCTTGAAGATTTATCACATTTATGGAAAAAAGAAACGAAAAATTGGATTTAGAATGTTGGCAGATGGGAAAGAGAGGAGGGTTAAAATTTTTTTCAAAGGCAAATTAGAGCATACTGAAAATGGACTTCAGGCTACCATGTGGAGGAGTAATTATTTGAATCGTGTTCATTATAAATTTGGAGCCAGTACAAATGAGTTAATTGCTGATGAAACATATAAAGGAATACCTAAGAACCATCATAGTATTTGGGTTTTTGATAAAGTGGAGGGAGATATTAACCATGTAATTACCAAATAGTCGAATTCTCAATCATCGCATTATAGTTGCATCTTTCGTCGAAAAGAGGAGCAAGCCGATCAGAAATGATCGGCTTTTTGCGTTTATGCGTTTCCATAACTTTCAACAGATATTTTTAGGAGTGGTGAAACCCAATGTATCATGATAAAGCCCAAAAGTATCATCATGCATCAAATTTGATTGACCATTTTTGTCTTGATTAATTGTAACTATCAGACAAAATGAAACTAATATTAAAATCTATCTTTCTTTTATTGATTTTGAGCCAACAAGTTTGGGCACAATCAATTTCTTCTATTTATGTAAATCCGAATGTTGGCAATGATTCCAACGACGGTTCAAAAGAACGCCCACTAAGGAGTTTGGTCGCTGCATCCAAATTGGTTAATTCAAGTGAAGGAGAAAATCCGGTAATCATTTACCTTTCTCAAGGCGTATATGCGCTGATGGAACCTTCCACTTTTCATCCAACGAAGCGAACCTTTACCAAACAAGCACGACTAACGATTAGAGCCGAGATTTTGCCATACATTCCGCCACCAAATGGGTCTTTAACACCCATCCAATCATCTGAAAGTGGCATGGTGTGAATTAATGTGGGCATGCTACCCGAATTCCAATTCGGGTCATCGGGTAATATTTCAGCTCGAATGGTTAATCTAGCCTGTTTGGTAAAGGTTCGCTTCGTTGGATGAAAAGTGGAAGGTTCCATCAGCG
>JBJTMZ010000171.1:0-9774 GCA_046073805.1 Aquirufa sp. | reverse complement strand
AGCGGGTGGGGTGGCCTTAAATTGTGTGGCGAATGGGAAGTTGAAGGACGCCGGAATTTTTGAATCCATCTTCATTCAACCGGCCGCAGGGGATGCGGGTGGTGCTTTAGGTGCTGCATTGGCAGCTCATTATATTTACTTTGATCAGGCTCGTATGGTTGATGCAACACGCATGGATGCCATGTCGGGTTCGTATTTAGGGCCTTCGTATTCCGACAAGGAAATTGAGCAAATGGCCAAACAGAATCAAGCGGTGTTTACACATTATGCGGATTTTAATGAGTTGTCGGCAAAGACTGCGGAATTACTCGCTGAAGGGAATGTGATTGGTTGGTTCCAAGGTCGTATGGAGTTTGGGCCTCGGGCCTTAGGAGGGCGAAGCATTCTGGGAGATCCACGAAACCCGGAAATGCAGAAGAAATTGAATTTGAAGATTAAATACCGCGAGGGATTTAGGCCATTTGCGCCGTCCGTTTTAGCGGAGGATGTTTCGGAATATTTCGAATGCGATACGATTTCGCCTTATATGTTATTGGTACATGGGGTGCAACCCGCGCGCCGGAATGCGATGCCTGCGAATTACGAACAGTTGGATATGATGGATAAGTTGTACTTCCTTCGTTCGGATTTGCCATCTATCACGCACATCGATTATTCAGCGCGTATTCAGACGGTACACGCGGAAACGAATCCACGTTATCATCAATTGATATCTGACTTCAAAGCAAAGACGGGCGTTGGCGTGGTGGTCAATACGAGTTTCAATGTGCGCGGCGAGCCGATTGTGTGTACGCCTGCCGATGCATACCGTTGTTTGATGCGGACGGAAATGGATTACCTAGTCGTAGGAAACTACATTTTTGATAAGAAGATGCAGACCCCTTGGGCAGAGTCGGACGACTGGAAAAAAGAATTTGTCTTAGATTAAAAAATAGCAATATGGACTTTTTAAGTGATTTGTGGAATTTCATGAAGGAACGGAAAAAATGGTGGTTGACTCCCGTGATCATCGTTCTTTTGCTCATCGGTTTGTTAATTGTAGTAGCCGGTGGTTCTGCTTTAGCACCCTTTATTTATACCTTGTTTTAATTGATGAAGACGCAAAATACAGCTCAAACCATTTTAGCGATTGTCGTTGGCCTCGTCGCCTTCAGTCTGTTTTTTCATCTGGAATTAATAGCTCAGATTGCTTTTGGGATAGGATTACTAGCTTTGCTTTCAGATGCCTTCGCGCATTGGGTAGCGAAGGGATGGTTGAAATTAGCGGAGATTTTAGGTCGGGTCAATGGGTATATTTTATTGACCATTATTTTCTTTCTTTTTCTGACGCCCATCGCCCTTATGATGCGCCTAATTCAAAAGGCAGATAATTTAAAATTAAAGCGTCAAACGAAGGATTCGATTTACGAAACACGAAATCATACTTATCAGGCAAAGGATTTATCGAATATTTGGTAAATAATTAGATTTATTTAATAAAATTGAATTCTTGTTAAATTCGATACTTTAGATTATTAATCTTTATTTCATTTTAATTTCAGACTCATTTTCCAAATGAGTCTTTTTTTGTGTTATTTTTTCGATTAATAGTCTAAATTCTGATTTTGGGGAGTACTCATTTTGTTGTTTGCTAATGGGAATTAATTTAGTTTTGTGTTCGATTTAGCAAACAAAACATATGAGCAACCGCATACAAATTTTTGATACGACATTACGTGACGGGGAACAGGTTCCTGGCTGTCAATAAAACCGCGAGGAGAAAGTTGAAGTAGCTAAGGAGCTCGAAAAGTTAGGGGTCGACATCATCGAAGCGGGTTTTCCAATCTCATCTCCGGGTGATTTTGCGTCGGTTAAGGCTATTGCCGAGGCGGTTAGCGAACCTACAGTTTGTGCATTAACCCGTGCGAAAAAGGAGGATATCGACGCAGCGGTTGAGGCTTTAAAGCCCGCTCGCCGTCCTCGAATTCATACGGGAATCGGGGCATCCGATGTGCACATTAAGCATAAGTTTAATTCGACGCGTGAGGAGATTATCGAGCGAGGTGTTTGGGCGGTTAAATATGCCAAATCATTTGTTGAGGACGTCGAGTTTTTTGCCGAAGATGCTGGTCGGGCCGATCTACCCTTCTTAGCCAAATTAACTTCTGAAGTAATCAAGGCAGGAGCAACGGTGGTTAATCTACCCGATACGACAGGTTATTTGTTGCCGAATCAGATGTATGATCGCATTAGCTATTTATATGAGAATGTGGACAATATTCACCAGGCAACGATTTCGATGCACAACCACAATGACTTGGGTTTAGCAACGGCGAATACCATCGCAGGTATTCAAGCCGGGGCTCGTCAGGTTGAGGTTACGATTAATGGAATCGGTGAACGTGCAGGTAATACCTCATTGGAAGAGATTGCCATGATCTTAAATGTACACAAGGATTTAGGATTCTCTACGGGGATTAATCCGAAATATTTATACCCAACGAGCTGTTTGGTTTCCAATTTAATGGGCATGCCTGTTCAAGCCAATAAAGCGGTTGTTGGGGCTAATGCCTTCGCACACTCCTCTGGAATTCACCAAGATGGTTTCTTAAAGCATGCGCAGAATTATGAGATTATGAATCCAGAAGATGTAGGAGTTCCTTCCTCTGCGATTGTCTTAACCTCACGCTCGGGTCGGGCAGCTCTACGTCACCGTTTGAGTTTATTGGGTTATGATTTTGAAAAACCGGAATTAGATAAAATTTACACGCGCTTCTTGCTGATGGCTGATGCACGTAAAATGATACACGACGAGGATTTGAAGGAATTAGTGGGATAACTCAATCATCGAATCAAAGCAAAAGAAGACGTTCGCTCATCGTAGGGGACGTCTTCTTTTATTTTTACGCTATGGCTTAGCGAGTTAATCGCTAGAAAATAGCTAGGTTTCTTCGACTGAAAGACCAATAGAACCCCATTTTGATCGGTGTTATATTCCCGAATCCCTTTCTCGTAAGCTGGCATTGCCTTTAATTGAATATTGGGGGTTTCTTTGAGATGGGTTTTCAACAATCCCGAGGGAAATTGATAGGTTCCTGCGTCCTTGAATAAATATTTCTCTCGTTTCCCGTAACCGTAGTTTGTGTTTACGTTGAAATGATAGGCGTTACTTGCGTCGGCCAGTAGTCGATTATGAAGGTTTTCCAACTTAGCTTCCGCATAATAATGCGATAGTCCAATCCATATCATTGCCGGTAATAGTAACCATGAGCGATTCCATTTGAAGGGATATAGGTCGGCTTGAATAAGGCTGAAATAGCTAATGACTAGGTAAACCGTTCCGTAGGTGGAAAAGCGTTCGGAGAATAAAACGATGAGGTCTCCGGATTCACTCGCTCTGCCTAAGGCGACCATCGCGCCGACGGCCATGAGTTGAATGAAAATTAAAGTCGAGAAGAGCAAGGCCGGGTTTTTCGTCTGGTGATAACGCCAAGCAAGCCAGAGGACGTTCGCACTAAATAGAATGCCCATGAGACTAGCCACAGCAAAATTCTTTTTAATAGCTCCACCGGCAAATAAAATCGCCCCTTTGGCAGCTAATAAAATTTTGGTCAATGAATTTCCTGAGCTTGAAATGGTGCTTGGCGCTTGATAGCCTAGGAAATATAAATAGATTACCAGGCCGGCCAACAACCCATAAAGCCACCATTTGGAGTCTTTCAGATAGATTAATAATAAAAATACAAGCGGGAAAAAGGCTAAACCTTCCGTGCTGAAAAGTGGGTAAGCTAAAGAAATCCAGATTCCCCATTTACGCGTTTTCTCATGGCTAATCCAGTAGGCTAACCAGATTAAAAAGACAATCGCTGTGGTATGTTGGAGCACGCCAATCAAAGCAAAATTATCCAAATTGCCATTGGCAGCAAAAAGCAATCCCACCAAGGCGATCAGGTGCCAGTGCTTAATTTGTGCCTTTTTAATGTATTGATAGATTGGATAAATGACTGAAATCAAACAGAAATTTGCCAGGATGGTTAATTCTTTGAAATCGAATACTCGGCTAAATTGGGCATAACTGGCCGTCAATATTCTCGCCACGGGAAATCGATGAATCATGCTGTGAAACTCAACAGTTCGATTCCATAATTCAAGCCCATGAAGCTTTGGTAAATCGGTGAAATAAGCCAAAAATAGAATATCATCTCCCCAAGTCGGGAAGTTGATGAGGTAATGCGAAAGATTGTAAAAATGGAGAATTATGAAACTGCTACAAGCAAGTAGGATAATCCATGAACTTAATTTTTTCATGCGCTGACGCTACTTGCTAAGGTGATTTTATTCGCATGAAGTACTTCCAGGATCCCCATGTGGATTTCTTGTTTGGTAATTTGGAAAACGCTGAGGTCTTTGGTCTCCACAAAAAACATCACAGATATATCCAATGAGTAGGGGCCAAAACCTTCAAAAACCACCTTTGCCTCCTTTTTACGGCAACGTTTTTCCTGATTGATCCGTGCCAATATTCCCTCGATTGCCTGTTTAATTTGATCTGGGCTCGTACTTAAATCACATGTCAAGAGGAATTTAGCCCGTCGGAATTCGCGCTCACTCATATTTTCAAGTGACTGCGAAGTTAACAATCGGTTCGGAATCACGACCAAATTCCCATCCGCTCCCCGCAATCGCGTGCTGCGAAATCCGATTTTTTCGATGTCTCCACTGATAGCACCTACCTGTATATTGTCCCCCACGACGAAGGGTAGATCCAAGAAAATTGTAAAAGATGCAAATAAGTTTTCGAGTGTTTCGCGCGCGGCTAAAGCCAAGGCTAAACCTCCAATACCCAAACCCGTAATTAAGGCGACCACATCGACCTCAAAAATTCGCCCCAGAATAACAAATCCAGCTCCTGCAATAATAAAAACCAATGATAGGTCGTTCAGAAAAGGAATGAATTGTTGTTTTGATTTTTGGTCTACCCCCTTCCATTTTTCTTCGGCTACGAAAATTCCCACCTTAACGAGTCGGATGATCAGCCAACTAACATTCAGGATGAGGATGGTTTCAAATGCTTTGGAAATTAAATATCGGATGCCAAAATTCTCGATGGATACCCAATGCCAAGTCTCAGGGATATGAATGTATTGTGCCGCGAAATAGAGGAAAATCCAGAATGTCAGCCATTCAAAGGGATTGCGCATGAGGACAATGCAGTCCTGCAAAGTGATAAATTCTTGCGGGAAGAAGCGCAAGACGAATCTGGAAAACGTATTTGAAATTAAGCGACGTAGAAGAAGACCCAGCAGCAGTATTAAACCGAATAAAACTAAATCGATTGCCGAGTTTTCCAAAAAGTACCAATTGCTTAAGCGCTCCATACGGGATTCTCAAAATATGATTTCAAATATAGCTAATATCTTACTCGATTATGAAAAAAATTACGACCTTTGCAGACTTGAAAGATATTAAAGGGAGGAATTTTAACCGCATGATTTACAATCAATTGACTCATTTGAATAAAAAGGTTTTTACGTTTTTAGGGTTATCCCTCGTTTTTTCGCTCGTATTCATATCTAATTTACACGCACAAACGATTGTCAATTCACCTTTGTCTTACATCGGAATGGGCGAATTGTATTCTCCAGAATCCCCTTCCAATACGATGATGGGGGGCATTGGGGTATCTAACTCGAACGGTATCTATTCCAATCAAATAAACCCAGCCCTGCTTTCGCGTAATCATTACACCATGTTCGAGGTTGGTGTAAATACGGAATTAAAAAATATGCAGGATTACCGCCAGCGCCAACAGAGCTTTGGGGGAAATTATCAGTCATTCAATTTAACGGTTCCGGTGATTCCAACCCGTTGGACCATGTCCATTGGTGTTCGGCCCTACTCAACAGTTAATTATGAGACTCGCTCCTATCGACGTTTGAATGTTTTGGGAGTCGATAGTTTATTGTATACCTACAAAGGCCAGGGGGGCGTAAGTAAGTTAACCATTTCGAATGGTGTCCGCATCGGGAAAGATTTTTATTTGGGACTAGAAACCGGTTTCTTGTTTGGTGCGGTTAATCGGAACGTCGGCACGCAAAACCTCTCTGATGGTCAATACTATAAGATTCAATTGGAAAATCATACTTCCTATAGTGACTTTACTTTCAAGGCCGGCGCGGCATACCGGAAGGTATTGAAAAATGATCTCGTTTTGAACCTTGGAGCTACCATGGATTTGAGTACGAAATTGAATGCCACTGGAGTTAAGCGTTTTGTAACCTATGATTTGGGAGGTCTGAATGTGATTAATTCGGATACGCTCAAATCGGCCTTGGCAATTACCCAACAATTACCTGTTTCGACGCGCCTAGGATTTAGTGTCGAGCGCTTAGCGCACTGGATGGTTGGGGTTGATTATGTACGTACCGACTGGTCGAAAGTAGATAATAATTTAGGTAGAAGTGTTGTGCTACCTGTGAGTCAACAAATATCAATTGGGGCGGAATATACGCCTGATTTCGAATCAATCTCGAGTTATTTCAAACGAGTGACCTACCGTATTGGAGTTTCGCAAACGTCTACGCCGTATGACTTTGCCGGAAATGGTTTGTATGCAAAGGATCAAAGTGTTTCGTTTGGTCTTGCACTTCCATTGCGTAATTTCTTGAACTACGTCAATGTGTCTTACCAACTTGGAAAGCGCGGAACTTTGGCAGATAATTTGCTGGAGGAACAATACCAGCGAATCGTGATAGGCCTTACCTTAGGAGATATCTGGTTCCGTAAACTTAAAATCGACTAAATACATGTGGTATTCGGTGAGATTCTTGCTGATGGTAGTGAGTTCTCTGCTCATTTGGTCTTGTCAAGGTGAACAAGCCAAAGACAAACGTGTATATCGTGGGCCAAAATCTGAATTAGTAGGGATTGATATGGTCTACTCCGACTCCGGACGAACTGTCGTCCACATGATCACCGAAAAGCAAATTACATCTCCGACAGAAGACCGAATCTATCCCAAAGAAATGAAACTTTGGTTCTATGATAAATTAGGAAATGTCAGTTCTGAAATCCGAGGGGATTCTGCCCATTTTTTTCGAACAAGTAATTCCTATAAACTGATGGGTCACGTAGTCATTAACAACATCCTCAAGGGGGAGTTAATGAAAACAGATGAATTCACGTGGTTGCCAGATGAAAAGCGGATTTTTACGGATAAGCCTGTATCGATAAAAACGAGGACAGACATCGTCCACGGGGTTGGCTTTGATGCTGCTCAGGATTTCTCCTCCTACTCATTACGCCGGGTAAGTAATTCGGTTTTGACTGTGGACGAATTGCCGACCAACTAACGGCAGTTTTTTAATGCGGCTTTCGCCTCATCAAACGTATAAATTTTCTTGTTTCCCCAGCTGTCTTGCATGAACGTGACAAGCTCGGCGATATCAATTGCCTCTAATTTAGGATTGGCTGGCATGTACCCAGCGTAAGCTTTCCCGTTTACCTTAATTTCTCCACGCTGACCTTGTTTGATGAGGCAAACCATTTGTTGTGTGGTCACTCTTTTCCAAAGGTCTGTTTTGGCTAGCGCAGGATAAAGATCTCGTAAACCTTGACCATTACTTTGGTGGCAGTTGGCACAGTTTTGCTCATATAGAGTTTTACCTTCCACAACGTATTGTTGGTATAAAATCTCCTCTTTGCTTTGGCACGAGGCAAGCATAACAAATAAGCTGAAAATCAAGATATATTTCATGGTTTTTCGTTTAACAGAATCTCAAGATCTTCGATCAAGTGATTCACCTCATCCTCTTTCGTTCCATCATAGATCCCTCGAACATGACGTTGCTTGTCGACTAATATAAAAGCACCGCTGTGAACGAAACCGCCCGCCTCGTTTTTGTCTTCTTGGGCGGTAACCATGTAGGATTTCTCACCTAATTGGTAAATTTTCGCTTTATCTCCGGTCAACATATTCCATTTGGGGGCCTTGACTTGTAGGCGCTCCGCATAGCTATGTAAAACGGAAGGGGTATCGAATGTCGGATCGATGCTATGAGAAACGATTCTAACCTCTTCATTGTTTAGATAGCGTTCATAAATTCGCAACAATTGGGTTTTCATCTTGGGGCAGATGGTCGGGCAAGAGGTAAAGAAAAAGTCGGCAACATAGACTTTCCCCTCCAAATCCTTTTCGCTTACCCAGACAGAATCTTGATTCAAGAAACGAAAAGCCGGAATCTGGTGGTAAACCGTATCCACCTTCCCATTGACCATTTTTGTTTCTTTAGGCCCTAAAAAAGGCAAAGACTTTTTCTCTTGACAGGCTATCATTAGCAGCCCTAGAAATAAAATGCTACTGAGGTAAGTAAGCTTTGGCTGCATGTAAACTGGAGTCGGTTAATTTTTGTAAATCTTGTAAATCCTTGTATTGTTTTCCTAAATATTCAATTTTAGATTTAACATCCATGTTGGATAAACTATCCACCGAAAATTGGTGCATCCAGTCCATCATGGCTTGATCGGATTTGGCCAGCGCGCGCTTTAGTTTGTTTACATGAACGGTATCTTTTCCCTTCGACAAACTATCTAATTGACTTTGCATGGAAATTAATTCCTCTGTCTTGGGCATCAGGTTGTCATGCAATTCCAAAACTTTGGTTTGCAATTCCTCACTCAATTTTTCCTCTGCTTGCGAGCAGCTCCAGAGACCCGTTATCAACAAACTACAAATCAAGAACTTATACAGCATGGTTGGATTGGATTAATTTTCGAACATTATCTTTTAAATCAAGGTAGCCTTGTTGGCCCCCAATCATCTTGGCAATTTCATCAACGCGTTCTTCTCCTTCGAGTTTACGTAAACTGGAAACGGTTTTTTCCCCCGCGTGGTCTTTGTACACATACCAATGAGAATTTCCGGCCGCTGCGATTTGAGGGAGGTGGGTGATGGCAATCAACTGATGTCCTTGACTCATTTGGGTCAACATCTGACCAATTTTAATCGCAATTTCGCCTGACACACCCGTATCAATTTCGTCTAAAATTAAGGTGGGCAATGCACGCTTTTGCGCTAATAAATGCTTGATGGAAAGCATAAGCCGGCTTAATTCACCTCCTGAGGCGACTTGCTTGAAGGGTTTGGGGCTCATGCCTTTATTGGCTGAGAATAGCAATTGAATTTTATCAATTCCTGAATTTCGCATTTCACGTTCCTCGATTTCCCAAGCTAGGGTCGCGTTCGGGATTCCCAAAGCCGAAAGCGATTCGATTAACTGCTCCAGGATGGGTTCTAAAACGAATTGCCTCGAATCGCTCAGGGATTTAGCGGCTTTCAAAGCTGTCTTCTCGGATTCGATTAAGGCTGCTTGGGCATCGCTTAATGCCTGGTCCAGATTGGTGTATTGGGCAATCTGGTCATCTAAATCATTCCTTATTTCAATGAGCGAGGCGATATCTTTTACTTGATATTTTTGCAAAAGGCGATTTAACAAATCCAAACGTTGTTGTTGGATTTGCAGGCTGGCCGGGTCGGTTTGGAAATCTTCTGCTTCTCCTTCGACTTCGTTCGCCAAATCTTTTAATTCTATCCAAATACTTTCGAGTCGGGACTTCCATGCCTCATAGGTTGGATCACATTTACTAAGGGCTTGGGCTTGTTGGAGCGCCAAGCGCATTTGTTGGATGGAAGAAAACTCATCTATGCTCAAAAGATTTGCGAGCGTAGCTAACTTTTCGTGAATTTGCTCTGCGTTTTCACCTTTCTCAACCGCAATTTCTAGGCTCTCATATTCT
>JBJTMZ010000170.1:0-2900 GCA_046073805.1 Aquirufa sp. | reverse complement strand
GCAAAATCCACAACGCGTCGTTCGGGCATTTCATCCAAACCATCCATCAAGGCCTTCAGATAAAGACCCGAACCACCGGTCAGAATAACGACGTCTTTGGTTTGATATATTTCCGTTAGGACATGTAAAGCCTCTCGCTCAAAATCGCCTGGCGAAAAATAATCGTGAATGGAATGTGAATCGATAAAATGATGCTTCACACCACCCTGTTCTTCCAAACTGGGTTTTGCCGTACCAATATAAAGTTCTTGGTAAAATTGCCGGGAATCGGCCGAGATGATTTCCGTAGAAAGACTTTTGGCCATTTCGACGCATAAAGCTGTTTTGCCAACAGCCGTAGGACCCGCAATGACCAAAAGTGTTTTCTTCATCTTAATACGTATTCTTTTTACCGTACCATTTCCGACCCGCTTTTGCCTTGTCGAAGGAACGCGGATTTTCAGCAGGTTTAGCAGCAGCGCCAGGTCCAGCAGGTCGGTTCCCGCGATTCGGAGGTCCTTGTTTGGCCTTTTTCTCAACGGTTAAAACCTTCATGGGATAGCGATGCGCCTCAATTACAGGTACTTTCTTTCCGATTAAACGCTCAATATCTTTCAAATAAGCCTTTTCCTCGATATCACAAAAGGAAATCGCGGTACCATTGGCACCCGCGCGTCCTGTCCGACCGATTCGGTGGACATAGGTCTCCGGAATATTCGGTAATTCAAAATTAATCACATATTCCAAATCATCCACATCAATCCCACGTGCCGCAATATCAGTCGCGACCAATACGCGTGTTGTTTGGGCCGTAAAATTTTTCAAGGCAGTTTGACGGGCATTTTGGGACTTATTGCCATGAATGGCTTCGGCCTTGATTCCTGCTTTCAACAAAACCTTCACCACTTTATCGGCACCATGTTTAGTCCGAGTAAAGACAAGGGCAGTTTTGATTTTGGTATCCTCCAGAATATCCAATAGAAGGGTATTCTTATTGTTTTTATCGACAAAATAGACCGATTGATTGATAATCTCGACGGTTGACGAAACAGGCGTCACCGAAACCTCAGCTGGATTACGCAAAATAGACGCAGCCAATTGAACAATCTCCGGAGGCATGGTTGCCGAGAAAAACAGAGATTGTCTTTGTTTCGGCAGGGCAACTAACAACTTACGAACGTCGTGAATAAAACCCATATCGAGCATACGATCGGCCTCATCGAGTACGAAATATTCGACATTGGCGATGGACAGGTGTTTCTGATTCATCAGGTCCAACAAACGACCGGGAGTCGCAATGACCACATCGACGCCGGAACGCAAAGCGGATACCTGCGGACTTTGGCCTACGCCGCCAAAAATAACCGTGTAATTTAAGGAGGTATGACGTGCATAAGCCTTAAAGCTCTCCCCGATTTGAATCGCTAATTCCCGGGTAGGTGTAACGATCAGGGCGCGGATTTTCTTGGGTTTTTGAAAAGTTTGCTTGGCATCCATTAATTGGATGATCGGCAAGGTAAATGCAGCTGTTTTTCCGGTTCCCGTTTGGGCGCAACCTAAGAGGTCGGTGCCTTTTAATACGATCGGAATAGCTTGCGCTTGAATAGGTGTTGGGTTGGAATAACCCTCCTCACCGAGCGCCTTTAAGATCGGCTCAATGAGATGTAACTCTTGAAATGTCATATAATTATGAAGATGTGTGCTTATGAGTAATAACTGGAAATAACAAGCATCCTCATAATGATGTCGCAAGTTACGGCTTTATTTTGGCATTACGCGCTTTGGGCCTCCAGCCCAGCGCGGTGGGGAACGCTGCCGGGGTCAGACCCCGGCAGCGTGGCTGCTAACTTGCGAACGTTTTTTTAACGAATAAAATTGTACAACAAACTGATTATCTACAATCGAACAAATGCCTGAATTTCAGATCCTTTTTGGGTACCGATCAATAGTTTCTCCCCAGATTTGAAAACCAATTGCAACCCTTGATTACCGGCCACATTATACACCTTCCCTTGGCCATTAAAGCCGTATTTAATCCCCCAACCGCCATATTCCATCAAGGGACTGTAGGTACGAACTTGGGCTGACTCGATACTTTCCCAAGGATAAAATTGTTCTTTGAAATGAAAAGGTATAAATCGAACATATACCCCTTCCTCTGTGATGCGCGTAATCAGACGCATTTGCCAAAATAGAACAGGCAAACCCAGCGCAAAAACAGAAAAACTCAAAATGCTAATCGGTTCAAACTTAGCTGTAACCCAGAAAGAATAAATCATGGAACCCCATGATCCTAGTAATACCAACCATAACCACCATTGTGTAAAGCGTTGTGTTTCTTTAAATTCAGTCATTTTACATATCAATTGATTGGCAAATTTTAGATAAAATTTCGATATATTGTGTTAAAATTCTAAACCTGTGAATAAAAAATTAAGTTACATCATCGGTGCGTCCTCCGTGGGAACACTGATCGAATGGTACGACTTCTACATCTTCGGAAGTTTAGCGACTGTCCTTTCCACCAAATTCTTTCCTACGGATAATCCAACGGCAGCCTTTCTAAATACCTTGGCAACTTTTGCCGCAGGATTTGTGGTACGTCCATTTGGTGCACTCTTTTTTGGAAAAATTGGAGATGTCATTGGTCGGAAATACACCTTCATGGTGACCCTGATGTTGATGGGAGGCGCCACTTTTGCCATCGGTCTTGTACCATCCTACCAAAGCATCAGTGCTTTGGCCCCCATATTAGTTTTATTACTTCGCTTATTGCAAGGTTTGGCACTTGGTGGAGAATACGGTGGAGCAGCTACTTATGTGGCAGAACATTCGCCAGAACACCAAAGAGGCTTTTATACTTCTTGGATTCAGACCACCGCAACCTTGGGATTAATCATATCACTCGGCGTGATTATGTT
>JBJTMZ010000169.1:0-5656 GCA_046073805.1 Aquirufa sp. | reverse complement strand
GTAAATACGATGGGGAAGGAAATCGATTGATTGCGAATCCGAAGAATGGATTTATTTGGGATTACTGCAAGCGCGCAGGAATTTCCTACCGAACCTATGGTGAATTTGCAGATAATTTCAAGCCCAATATTCCAGTACTTGCGGATCACTTTTGTCCCGATTTTGCATCCTTTGATCAGAATGTGATGGATACGACTCGCTTTGCGGCATGGAAGCGGGACTTCGACCGACTTTTAGCTCAAAACCAAGTGCCTCGATTTAATTCGTTGCATTTCCCGAACGACCATACCGAAGGGCAACGTCTTGGAAAAAAGACTCCTTTCGCTTATGTAGCAGATAATGACTATGCGATCGGATTGTTTGTTGAGTATCTTTCAAAATCACCAATCTGGAAAGAGACAGCTATTTTTATTGTTGAGGACGATGCACAAAATGGCCCGGATCACGTGGATGCACATCGGACCACCGCCTATGTTGCAGGTGGTTTCGTAAAGCGCGGATTTGTCGATCATACGCCTTATTCTACATCGTCAATGCTTCGTACGATCGAATTGATTTTAGGTTTACCACCGATGAGTCAGTATGATGCCGCAGCTACTCCAATGTTCCGAAGTTTTCAGTCAACACCGGATCCTCGTCCATTTGATTCCATCCTACCGAAGGCAAACTTATTTGAGTTAAATGTTCGGGATACGCCCAGTGCTCAAAAAAGTGCCAAATTCGATTTCAAAAAGGAAGACTCTATTCCTGATTTAGAGTTTAGTGAGGTGATTTGGAAAGCAGTTAAAGGAGAAGATTCCGTGATGCCAGCGCCTCGTCGGGCGGCTATATTAACAACAACAGAAATAGACGAAGATTAACTATGTTGATTGGATTAATTTCTATTTTGGGCATTCGATTGGCAGTTTTAAGTCCTTCGGATACGCTTGATAATGTGGTGGTGAGTGCGAGCCGACAAGCAATTTCCAAACAGCAAGTTGTTTTTTCCGTACATCAAACGAAAATCATCCGTGGTGAACGAATGAATACTCCTGAGATTTTAGCGACAACGCCGGGGGTGTTTATTCAACGAACGAATCAAGGCGGCGGTTCTGCGTTTGTTCGAGGATTAACGGGTAATCAAACCTTAATGGTTTTGGATGGAATTCGTTTTAATAATTCCACTTTTCGTTATGGGCCAAACCAGTATTTGAATACCATTGACCCCTATTCCTTGGATCAAGTGGAGGTTTTACGAGGTGCGGGTTCTGTGCAATACGGTTCCGATGCGTTAACGGGTGTTGTTCATTTGATGACTCAAAAGCCTTCATTTAGCTCGAGTTCGAAATGGTCGAGTCAATTGATCGGTCGAACCATTAGCCAAGGAATGGAGCAAAGCGCTCTGGGTCAATTAAATTATCAATCGTCAAATTTGGCTATTTCGGCTTTAGCAAGTAAAAAAATATTTGGTGATATAACCCGTGGTGGCGACGGACGATTTCAACGGCCTACCGGGTATGAGGAGCAAAATGGAATGATTCAATTTCGTTTCAAATTGGGCAATCATTGGGTAGTAGAAAATTTATTTCAACAAACATTACAAGATCGCGTACCTGTTTATCATAAAATTCAGTTAGAGAATTTTGCGATTAATGAGATGACCCTTCAATCCTATGGCAGGGCATTTAGTCGATGGATCTATTCAGGGAATCATGCGTGGAATCGACAAGTGGATTGGACGTTATCTTACCAACAAAGTAAAGAAAAAAGGACATTGCAGAAAAAAGGTACTAGTGTTACCCGTCTGGAGGAAGATCTGATAGGTACCCTAGGCATTGTTGGGCAAATGAAAAGCGAATGGTCATCCAATGTACAGAGTATGACGGGCGTTGAAGTTTATTCGGATGCTATTCAAAGCAGTAGGAAAGACATTACCTCTGCCTTAGAAACCCATTTACGTGGACTATATCCCAATGGTTCCGTTTATCAGACTTTTTCAGCGTTTAGTTTGCATGAATGGCAGATGGAGAAATGGCATACACATGCTGGATTACGATACCAACACATGATTGCATCTCTGCCGGATTCAACGGTTGGGGATTCACGTATTTCTTCTGGAGCCTGGGTGTATGATGGAGGACTATCCTATTCCCCAAATTCAAAAATCACCTTTTTTACATCATTTTCTACCGGTTTTCGTGCGCCGAATCTGGATGATTTGGGAAGTTTAGGAATTGTTGATTTCCGCTATGAATTACCGGCGTATCAATTGAAGCCTGAATATTCATTGACGAAAAATATTGGATTTAGATTGTCCAAGCCTTCTTTTAGTATCGAATTTTCTGGTTTTCATACCCAACTTTCCCAGTTGATTAATCGGGTTAAAACGACACAGGTCATTCAAGGTTATCCAGTGTATTTGAAAGAAAATGATGCTCAAGCGTATTTGGTCGGTTTTGAGTCGGAGTCTAAGATAAAATTGAGCGAAAAATTGAGTTTGACTAATAGTCTATCGTATGTATATGGTCAAAATATAAGTTTGAATGAACCGATGCGCCGCATCCCGCCCCTGCATGGTTTATTGGCTGTAGATTATGCTTTTTTAAAAGGTCATCTGGGATTTATTTGGCAATTTGCTGATCGTCAAGATCGTTTAAGTGCAGGTGATAAGGCGGATAATCGAATGAATCCTTCAGGAACTGCGGGTTGGGGAATTTGGCAACTCACGTATTCCTATAAAATTTCGCCCCACATTCAGTTTAAAATGCAGGGCGTGAATTTAGGAAATGTCCCTTATCGTATGCACGGTTCAGGAATGGATGGTATGGGTCGTAGTGCACATCTGCAGCTGATTTTCAACTGGTAATTAGTGGTTTCTTCGCTGCTCTTCTTCATCATCCATTTCTACGGTTTTCTTTATTTTTCGCCAATCAATCGTACGATTGTAACGAATCAATGTTTTTTCTGCGTCAAAGATACGTTTATCAGGAAAGCTAAATTGATATGGTGTAAAATTTGGTTGGTCCGTAAAGAAATCATCAAGTACCGTTGCTGTTTGGTCGTAATGATTTACTGCTGGAACGCCTAAAAGTGTGTAGATAACACGCAAGATGGAACCAAAATTTGCATGACGATGTGAGATGTAATGACGTTTAACATAAGGTCCTGCCATCATTAAAACGCTTCGATGGGCATCTATGTGGTCAACACCACCTTGCGGATCATCTTCGGTTATAATCACCAACATGTTTTTCCAATAGGGTGTGTGTGATAAAAATTGTATCATGCGACCCAGTGCCAAATCGTTATCGGCCATGAACGAAGTACGATACGGAAATCCTGCTAATGAATCTAAATCGCCTCCATGATCGTTTGGTAACTGAATGGTTACTAAGGCAGGCATTTTTTCTTTGCCTTTTAGCCATTTTTCTGTGAATTCGGTTTCAAATTGCGCTACACGGAATTGATCTGGGATACTTGTGTTGAATCCTGCATAATGATGGCTCGTATTTTTGAATAAGGCTTTTTGCATCGGTACCATAACGATATGACCAGCACCGGTAAGTGTATCTGACCAATCCTCCCTCACGTGTCCTGTTTCATTGGCTTCTCCGAAATTATAAAAGGAAATATTCTTTCGTTCCAAGGCTTCCCAAATTCCACCAATTTCCGCATAATCTTCGGGATCCATGCTACCTGTAGAACCAGGGAAGCGTCTTCCTGGAGCTTCTGAAAAGATTTTAGCCGTTTTACTCACACTCGAATTGGTTTCTACCCATTCATTCGGGATAACACCCATCATCCAGTGATGCCCATGGATGGAGGCATCGCTATCGCAATAGAAATTATCACTCATTGAGAATGCTTTTGCTATTTGATGATGATTAGGCATAACATCCACATGTTGGAATGTCTTATTCTTTTCATAAACCGTCCGATTTAAACCATAACGGGCTAGGGTTGAATCACCGTTAGCTCCTTTAAACTGTCCAAATATTTCGTCGTAGGTGCGATTTTCTTTCGTGATGTACACAATGTGTTTGATCGGAGATTCAGCATTTGAATTCAAAGAGAAGGTTTTGTTTCCCCGTGTTTTTCCATCTTTTAGACGGAAGGTATTTTGTTGGACTTGAGTCGTATAGTTCGATAATTCTGCCATTGAAGGGATGGGTATACTTTGGAAAGTACCTAATTGTACATCCCCTATATACGTTCCCTGTTTAGGGGCAAGATAGCCTTTGCCACCATTGGGTCCAGCGCCATAACCCCTGCAGGATGTGACGTACAAGTTTTTTTCATCTGCGGATAGTTTTACGCGCGTTGGCCCCCATCCGGTCGGTATAAAGCCTATACTTTTCCCAGTGTTCACATCGATGACGGCTACCGCATTAAGTCCTAACAGGGTGACATATAATTTAGTTTCATCTTTACTTAGTGTAATTCCAAATGGTAAATAGCCTCTTCTTTTGTCCAATAAGCTCGAAAATTGAATCGGTATATGAGATTTAATTTGTTGGGTTTTATAGTCGATCACGGCAATGTTATCATTCGTGGCATTGCTAACGTAGACGTATTTTGAGCCAACTGCAATGGAATTTGGACTAGAGCCTCCCACAACTTCCATTTCTTCAACCATTTCACCCAGTTGGAAACCTGGCTTATAAACCTTTACGGTTTGGTTTGTTGTTAGGTCAATTTGAAATACGCTCATCGCTTCATCTGCTCGTGGATCACCGAGCCCAGGAATCTTTTTTCCGTCTACCATAGTTCCCTCTCTAGATTCTTGGGTATCATTTCCAAAGGGATGGTAGGGGATGTACTGTTTTTGTAGGTTTTGGGGTGTTGTTCCCTCGACAATAGGATAGGCATACATTCCTACGTTTGCTACAAATGCATATTGATGATTTGGACTAAGTGAAATACCAAAAGGTAGTCTGCCCGTAGGCGTGCTTGATGATAGCGTACCCGTAGCTAAGTCGATTCGAACCATTCGGTAATTTGCTTGGTCGAGTACGAGCAATTCATTTTTTTCTGCCATTAAGACCATATCAGAGGCAAAGCTGTCCCCAAATGTACGTTGGCCAATCTTGCCATCAAGTGAAATAGTCCTGATAACTTGTCCTGTTAGAATATCGACTTGATGAACATTTCCGGCATCGCCACCACTCAAATAAAAGCTTTGGCTATCTTGAGCAAAAACGATTCCTAAAAATGAACTTTTACCATAAGGTGAGTTTTTATCGGATGTGCCAAATTCCGGAAATCTTTTTGACGTATGATTCGTTAAGTCGATTCGTGTAAATGCAGCATTATGTATAGTAATCGCCCATTTTTTATCCGGGCTCAGGGAAAGGCCAAATGGATCGTCAGTGATGCGAAGTGTTTTTCCTGCGGGTCGTACATATCGCCCACTCGGTAATACGGAGTAGCCATGGGTGTCGATTTTTGCAAATTCAGTTAGTCCTGGAACCTCGATAAGTTGCTGAGCATGTATCGCTTGGATACCCAAAAGAAATGCAAAAGCCTGAAAAATTTTCTACATGAGAAGAACTTATGTTACCTTTCGAGAAACAATTCTGATTCATGAAGAAAATTTTTCAGGCTTTTGCATTTCTTTTGGGTATCCAAGCGATACATGCTCAGCAACTTATCGAGGTTCCAGGACTAACTGAATTTG
>JBJTMZ010000168.1:0-6318 GCA_046073805.1 Aquirufa sp. | reverse complement strand
TGTTTCAGTAGGAATCGTGGCTTTTTTAACGGGTTGGATAGCGGATCTTTATGGCTTACGACCCTATCCATTTTACCTGGGGATTGCTTTTGTTTTTTTCGGGTTGGTTTTGACTTTGTTTTTTGTTCGGGATACGGGTGCGCATGTCCAACAAGCATCAGAAGCGAGTATTTTACCTCGTTTGAAATCCGTTTTATGGGATACGACGTGGCGACACCCAAATTTGGGATCCGTGACACAGGCGGGATTGATGAATAATTTGAATGATGGCATGGTTTGGGGTTTATTTCCCATGTTACTGCATGCCAAGGGCTTTTCTTTGGTGGACATTGGTTTGATAACAGCCATTTATCCGATGGTTTGGGGAGTGGCTCAATTGCTTACGGGACGTTTGGCTGATTTGATTTGCTCTAAGGTCTTATTGCTATGGGGGATGTTTATGCAGGGCATTACACTGATGGGTTTTGTGTTTGCGTCTAGTTTTACGCAGTATGCGATTTTATCGGTCCTTTTGGGTTTCGGTACAGCCATCGTTTATCCTACTTTTTTAACCGCTATTTCGAGCTATACGCATCCCTTAGACCGGGCTAAGAGTTTGGGCGTTTTTCGTTTCTGGCGAGATTTGGGTTATGCGATGGGTGCTTTGATGACCGGTTTATTGGTGAACTATTTTGGCTATGAAATGGGAATTTGGGTGATTGCCTTATTGACTGTTACTTCAGCGATAATCGTATGGCGACGAATGAGCTGTCGGGAGATTATCCTTTAGTGGCCAAAAAAAAGACGCGATGTATCGTGTCTTTACCTAAACTTAAAAGGGGAGTTATAATAGTATTTTTGCCCAATTAGACGTCATCTCATCCGGCTCCCCCATTCCAATTTGTTTATCGGCTAATTTTCCGTCTTTGTAAAATTCTAGATAGGGAATGGATTCAATTTGCTTCGCTTTGGCTAAGCCCTGATTCGTATCTACATCGATTTTAATTAATTCGACTTGACCGTTTTGGGCTTTTACCCAGGCTTCTAACACAGGGCTTAATTGTTTGCAAGGGCCGCACCAAGTAGCGTTATAGTCGACGATGACAAGCTTTTTGCCTTTAATTTGTTGGTCAAATTCCGCCAAGCTCATTCCCTCGGATACTGCTGGGCCAGATGCGTTGGTGGTGAGAGGTAAATTTGCCGACTGCCATGCTAGCATGCCGCCGGATAAATTAATGACCGATTTGAATCCCATTTGTTGGAGTTGACTAGCTGCTTCCCCCGAACGTCCACCGGATAGGCAGTACACGTAGACGGGTTTTGATTTGTCTAGTTTGCTCGTAACTTCTTGAAATAAATTACTCGAAATATCTGCTAAAACAGCTCCTTCGATGTGCCCTTTGTTGTATTCGTCAACGGTACGAACATCGAGAATTTGACCCGCCTCACCAGATTTAATTTCAGTTTGAAATTCGGTTGCACTAAGGTCTTTGTGTCCTTCTTGCGTAGAACAGGCCAGCAGGGATAGCGATAGGAGTAGGGTAGTAAGTGTTTTTTTCATGACAAATTTTATTAAGAACGAAGAGTTAAGAATTAAGAGAAATTAAAGCGACATTGTCCTTCGGACTTCGGACTCCGGACTAATGACTACCTACTACTATGTTGCTTGATTATCCCTTCCAGCGTATGGGCAGGAATGACACCTGATTGTCGCCATACGGATTTTCCGTCCTTGAAGAGAATTAATGTAGGAACGGAACGAATTTGGAATTTTTCGGCCAAAGAGCGGTTCTTGTCTACATCGATTTTAATGATTTTAGCACTGGTCCCGACTTTGCTTTTGACTTGTTCGAGGATCGGTTTTAATTGCTTGCATGGCCCGCACCATTCCGCCGAGAAGTCGACGAGTACGGGTTCCGTGGATTTTAATAATTCGGCGAATTTGCTCATTATGTCAGTGTTCAGTAGTCAGTAGTCAGTAGTTAGTGTTCAGTAGTCAGTGTTCAGTAGTCCGAAGGTATAAATTCTTAGTTCTTAACTCTTAGTTCTAACCTCTAACCTCTATATGGAGTTCCATGCCCCACCATTATAAACATGCGTAAATCCGGCAGCTAAGAGTTGGCGACGGGCCATACCGCTCCGACTACCTGATCGGCAACATGTAATGATAACCTGATCTTTCTTTAATTTGTTCATTTGGTTCCCCAAAGTTTGCAAGGGAAGATTAATCGATCCTTTTACGTGACCGTCCTTATATTCAGCGGGTGTACGTACATCAACAAGGATTGCTCCGGAAGCCAAAAGTTCGTTTATATCCACTTTGGGACCTATCCCAAATAAATTTTTGATAAATTGTAACATCGTCTTTTATTTTTTACCAAAGGTAGATTTAAGAATTAAAAATATTCGTGATAAAAGTCTCAAGAATTAGGAATTATATATGGCTTCAACTGAATTAATATTAAGAGAGAAATTGGCGGTTCAACGTACTGTGATGGCAAATCAGACAACGCTACTGTCATTTGTTCGGACAGCGTTATATTTTTTAGTTGCCGGTTTAAGTATACACAATTTGTTGGGCTTGCCGGAACAATTTTGGGCAGCTTGGATTTTTTACATGGGGTCTGCTATTCTATTGGTTTTTGGAATAATTAATTTTTTCATTCAAAAACGAAAGATTGCTGAGAGTAAAAAGCATATTGGCAATGTGGCATGGAAGCATTGATTTGCCTATTTATTTTTCTGTGCATAAAATTGAACCACAAAGGCTAGTCCTTGATGAAGGAGACCTTCATCCAATACTCGCTCTTTTTCCTCGTTGAGTAGGACATGGAGGCCCTGAAAGTCGCTTGTTAATTCCTGTGGGCTAAAAAGCCAAGATGAATCTTTAGGTCCTCCGGAATTCTTATTTAATTGATTTTTGGAAAAGCCCTCTAAAATAATGTATCCACCGGGTTTCAGCCATGACATACATTTCTGATGAAATTTTGGTCGTAATTCAGGGGGTAAGTGGAAATAACTCAATGCGATAACATCAAAGGATTCCAATGGAAATTTAATTTGGAATGCATCTTGACAGGTATAGTGAATATTGACTTTTCGCTCTCGGGCTAATTTAAGTGCTTTGGCTTCTCCTTGATCACTTAAGTCGAATCCGTGTGCTTCCCAGCCTAAGCTTGCCGCAAATACCAAATCACGGCCTTCCCCCGCGGCGGGAATCAAAATCCGTCCTGGCTTCAATAGTCTTAATTTTTCGGCAATAAACTCATTTGGATTTATTCCATATTGATATTCCGCATTTCGATATCGTTCATCCCAGGTTGTTTTCATTCGTTAAAATAAGTAGTTTAGTGAAAAATCAATAATTATGAAAAAGACCTTATTAACCCTTTTCTTCTCTGCATTTACACTTTTGATGGCTCAGGCACAAAATCCTGTTCATAAAGTTGTCGTTCAGTTAAATACTTCGGATACGCTCGTTTGGCATGGTGCTTTGAAAAATATATCCAATTTACAAACTGCATTGGGAGCATCCACACAAATTGAATTGGTTGCACATGGTGCGGGTATTTCTATTTTGGTGGATGGTAAATCAACGCAAAAAGCTAAAATCGCCGAATTAGCCGCATCGGGTGTTCTATTTAAAGCTTGTGAAAATACGATTCGTGAACGTAAAATCGATCGCGCAACGATTTTTCCACAAGCGGGAACGGTACCTTCAGGCGTTGCAGAGGTCGTCCTCAAACAAGAAGCCGGTTGGGCTTATCTCAAATATTAATGGAAAGGCCGCTACGTTTAGCGGCCTTTTTAATTACATCTTTCCCGGTAAAATTTGGTTCCAATACAAGTAGGGAAGCAGGTATTTCTTCATTTGATACATCGACCATCTTTCTTTGGATTGATCGAATGGAAATGTTTCCGTCGGTTGATTGTGATAATCAAATTCTGCCAAAACTAATTTATCATACCCTGTGATGATTGGGCAGGAAGAATAGCCATCATAGGAAGCGCTCAAAGCTTTTCCTTGCATGAATGCCAACAAATTTTGAACCAATACAGGTACTTGTTTACGTATCGCCGCTCCAGTTCTGGAAACGGGAAGATTTGCGGCGTCACCACAGGCAAAAATGTTGGGATATTTTACATGTTGGAGTGTATGTTTTTCGACATCAATCCATCCCGAGGCATTTGCCAGGGCGCTCGAACGGATAAAATCGGGTGCCGACTGTGGGGGTGTGACATGCAACATGTCAAATTCTACCCAATATTCTTGGTCTTTGTTGGAATCTCCAATTCCGATGAATTTTGCTTTTTTATTGGGTCCATCAATTTCGGTTAACTTGACGAAAAAATGGGTATTGATGCCGTATCGGGCAATGACATCTTTCAAGGTATTTTCGTATTTTTCTACCCCAAAAACCCGAGTACCTCCGCTCCAAAATTCCACTTGTGTTTTAATCTTGTTTTTTCGGAAATAATCTGCGGCCAAATACATGATTTTCTGTGGGGCACCTCCACATTTGATGGGCGTATGTGGATTGGTAAATAGCGCTTTGCCTCCCTTTGTATTCTGAATGCACTCCCATGTGTATGGGGCTGTTTGGAAGCTGTAGTTACTACATACACCATTTTTACCTAAAGTCTCCGGTAAACCTTTGATTTCAGACCAATTTAATTGGATACCGGGAACTGTAATTAAATAGTCGTAGCTTATGTCATTTCCATTTGCCAAAGTGATTTTGTTTACTTCGGGTTGAAAACTCGCAACCATTTGTTGGACCCATGTCGCGCCCGATGGTATCACGGATGCTTCCGATCGTTCGGTATCTTGGATGTTAAATTCCCCTCCGCCAACAAGTGTCCAGGCGGGTTGGTAATAATGTTTTTGGGCCCCATCAATGATGGCGATGTCTAAAGAAGCATCTTTGTGTAGTAATTGGGCAGCTATGGAGATTCCGGCGTTGCCTCCTCCCACGATGATAATTTGATGATATGATTTCATGGTTAACATTTAGAAGATTTATTTGTAATATTATTTGATTAAACTTTGGAATAGCGTGATAAATGTCACCGAGGCTTCGAAACATGAAGGTTAATTTTGAATAGATAAATCCTACTAACGTGTCATCAAATTCTTTGAAATCATTTCCTGTTATAACATCACTTCTTTACAGCTTATTAGTGGCTTTATTAAGTTTTCTGGCTTTGGCTATTTACCAAAATTCTTCTCCCCATGCTGAATCAGCGGGTACGAATGGTATCTATGAAATTCCAGATTCGAATTTTACCCATCTTTGGACGGCTCCATCAGATTGGCGTATGATGTATTTGAGTCCGTCGGAGAAGGAGCTCGTGTTATATGGACGTGAATTAATCGCTCATACGTCGGATTATTTAGGTCCCCAAGGATCAGTTAAACCTATTTCCAACGGAATGAATTGCCAAAATTGCCATTTAAATGCGGGGACACAGCCTTGGGGCAATAACTATTTTGCGGTTCAATCGACTTATCCCAAATTCCGTGCTCGTTCAGGAACCAAGGAGAATCAAGTTAAGCGGGTGAATGATTGCTTTGAGCGGAGTTTAAACGGGCAGGCCTTGGACTCGACGAGTCGGGAAATGCGTGCAATTTTAGCTTACATCAAATGGCTGGGTTCGGATGTGTCGAAAAAAGTTGTCCCCAAAGGATCAGGTATATTTAAGCTAAAGATCATGAATCGCGCCTGCGACCCAAAGAAAGGGGAGGCTGTTTATGTGGCGAAATGTCAATCTTGCCACCAAATGGATGGTTCAGGAGTTATGGCTGCTTCAGGTAAGTCGTATACCTATCCGCCACTTTGGGGAAAGCATAGCTATAATGTGGGTGCGGGTTTATATCGGATTTCCAACTTTGCGGGTTTTGTAAAATATAATATGCCTCTAGGAACAACCTATGAAAAACCTCAATTAACGGATGAAGAAGCTTGGGACGTGGCGGCATTTGTGAATTCGATGCCAAGACCTGTGAAGGATTTATCGCGGGATTGGCCAGATATTTCCAAGAAGCCTTTTGATCATCCCTTTGGTCCGTATGCGGATTCGTTTTCGGAGGATCAGCATAAGTATGGGCCTTTTACAAGGAGGTAAGAACTAAGAACTAAGAACTAAAAACTAAGAGGTTAGCCGATTATCATTAGAGAAAGATTTAAGGTTTCAGACTTCAATCAATTTACTTATTCTTAGCCATTTGAAGTTTTCATTTAGTTCTTAACTTTTAGTTCTTAATTCTTAGCTCTAATGCGGCAATTTATCTCTAAACTTCCCATATACCCAAGTACCTGCTACGGCGCTTATGATGAC
>JBJTMZ010000167.1:0-5530 GCA_046073805.1 Aquirufa sp. | reverse complement strand
GTCTGTACAATTCTTATAATTACACTGCCCCTTCTGTCAGTCTTTCCGCATTTTCTGCGATACGTAATTGTTCGATAAACTCGCCAATTTCCCCATCCATCACCGTTGGTAAGTTGTATACCGTCAAACCGATGCGATGATCCGTCACACGACCTGTGGGTAATTATACGTACGTATTTTATCGGAACGGTCACCGGATCCGACCATGGATTTCCGACTTCCTGCTATTTCCGCATTGCGCTTCGCTAATTCAATTTCATATAGACGAGAACGTAACACCGTCATCGCTTTCTCAAAGTTCTTAATTTGGGAACGCTCGTCCTGACATTGCACAACTAATCCGGATGGGATGTGCGTCACACGAACGGCAGAGTACGTGGTATTTACCGACTGACCACCAGCGCCTGAGGAACAGAAGGTATCCTTACGAATATCATTCATATTGATTTGCACATCGACCTCATCCGCCTCTGGCATCACGGCAACCGTAGCCGCCGAAGTATGAATACGTCCAGCTGATTCGGTGGCAGGAACCCGCTGAACGCGGTGAACGCCTGATTCAAATTTTAATTTGGCATAGACATCTTCCCCTTGAACGGAAACGATCATCTCTTTGTAACCACCGGCAGTACCTTCCGTGTAGTCCATAATTTGGAATGTCCAACCTTGCTTTTCCGCAAAACGCTGGTACATACGGAATAAATCCCCCGCAAAAATGGATGCTTCATCTCCTCCAGTACCTCCGCGAATTTCCAGGATACAATCTTTGGAATCGTTCGGATCTTTGGGAATCAACATCTCCTTTAAAACCTCCTGCATTTCTTTTTCTGCCGGAACCAATTCCTCCAATTCCGCCTTCGCCATGTCACGAAAATCTTCGTCCTTCTCCGTTGCGATAACCATCTTTGCCTCTTCGATGGATTGCAAAAGGTTTTGGTAGGCAACGTATTGGTCAACAATCTTTTGTAAGTCTTTGTATTCCTTACTTAAGGTCTTGAATTTCTTCAAGTCGGAAACAATTTCCGGCATCGCAATTTGTTGTTCTACTTCGATAAATCGTTCTCGGATGGCTTCTAGCTGCTCCAGCATGTCTAATGGGGGTTAAAAAAATCTCCGCAAAGATAGCAATTAAATTCATTGCCCTTGACAGCATTTGAATACCTTTGTCCTTTCAATTGGATGATATGAAAAAATACTTGATTTTATTCCTAGCTCTTTCCCTTTATTCCTGCGATTTCTCGAAACGCATAGATACCACCGCTGCCGTCAAAGAAATGCGAGAAAGACAAGTAAAGCGGGTTCTGCCCCAAGATATCGTTAATCAAGTAGATGTTTGGGGAAAAGGAATTGAAAAGCAATTAAAATCAGGAGTCTCTGCCGACAGTCTTGCAACCAAAAACAAAGTCCGGATATGGAAAGGCGATATCACGCGTCTTAAATCGCAAATCAAGGATACTAAAATCATTGAAATGCTGGATGCGATGGAATATGGAATTGCCCAAAAGCAAGAAATCCCATCCAGCATTCAAAAGAATAAAGCCGGCGATAGTCTATATTACATGTATCCCAATGCCAGCGGGCAAGTGACCATCATGGGCTTCAGCAAGAAGCAAGTGATCATCGACATGGATAAGCCGCTGATTAAATAGGGTTGCTTTTGATGAGCGCCAACATATTCTTGTAAATCTCCTGCATCTCCACCCGCGGCATAAAGGCTTGTTGGTCAAACACCACCCGCGAATCATTCAGTTTCGCGATATCTTGATCGGCATGTAAAGTCTGGTTGGCAAAAAATGCCTGCACGTAGTTTTGGACGACCCCTTGAATCAAGCTTTTATCTAATTCGATGGATTCCAAAAGGCTTTGCGCCTGCAACCAAAGTTGTTGGGTAAATAAACCTGCCATCAGCATGGCCAAGTGAATTTTCTTGCGCTCCTCCCCATTGACCAAGTAGATCGTTTTTGTAATGTCTTTTGCCAAATGTACGAGAGTCGCCTCCGTTTCCTCTACCAAACTCTCTAAACAAATGGGCACATTGGCTAAGCTTATTTTGCGTTCAGCTTGTAAGTGTTGGACCGGAAAAAATACCCCGACCTGATTCGTACTTTCCCGCAAAGGGTCGTATTGAATCATGGCTTCCGTCAAGGAAACGGTACCGGCAACTAGAATAAGTGTAGCATATTTGGGCAATAATAATTCGGGTAAAACTTGAGCGTATGCAGATTCCGGTACACACACGAAAAATACAGTTGAAGTCGATTCCGAAAAATCCAAATGTTCTTGAACGCGTGCATTGTACAGATAACTAACTACATCGCGGGCTTTTTCGGGGTCCCGACTAAACACTTCCTGAACACTATTCCCTGCATTTTCTAAGGCTTGCGATAAATGCCATGCCACGTTACCCGCACCAATAAATGAAATCTTAATCATTCTTGAATTTTTTCGTGTTTTGCCCCAACAAAGGGAATCCATTGATTATCCAAAATTCCGGAAAAATTTCGCAAAAACATAACGAAGGACGGTTTGAACGGTCGGCGAGTTAAAACCATCCCCGCTTCCTCGGGCGTTTTATGTCCTTTTTTAGCATTGCAATACTTGCAGGCCGTCGTCAAGTTATCCCAAGAAGTTCGGCCTTGGCGGGACTTCGGAATCACGTGATCAAGGGTCAGATGGTCTGGAGAGCCACAATATTGACAACGATTGCCATCCCGTTTAAAGATGTTTTGACGTGTTAATACCACTCCTTTGTAGGGGAAATAGACATATCGATTGAGACGAATGACGGAAGGGAAAGGAAAGGATTGAGAGATGGAATGCAGTCGTTCGGTGCTGGATTCGGCGATGAGTTCGGCCTTATTGAGATAGACCAATAAAAACGCCTTCGGCATGGAACAAATCGTTAGGGCACTGTAATCTTGGTTAAGGACTAAAACTTTCTGACTCATAGACATCCAATTTTATAAGGTAATCCCGGCGCAAATCCATCACATGCTTTAAAGTTACACAAAAATAATCATCTGAAAAACAAGGACTTGCCATAAAAAATGAGGAGGCATGCTTCAGATTAAAACGGCATTTTAAGGCCTTTTTTGTAGATTTACCAAAAATTACATTTAGCCCATGGCATCTCTGTTAGAAAAAATTAAAGCTTTGTCGAATTCGATTGCGGAAGAGACGGTAGCCAACCGCCATCATTTGCACATGCACCCTGAACTTTCCTTTCAGGAGACAGCGACGCAAGCTTATGTGGAAAAACAGTTGAACGCCTGGGGTATTCCGAATAGTCGTTTGGCGAATACGGGTGTGGTTGGAATTATCGAGGGGAAAAATCCGAGCAAAAAAGTGGTGGCACTTCGTGCCGACATGGATGCTTTGCCGATTATGGAAACCAATGATGTTCCCTATAAATCAACGAATCCGGGTGTGATGCATGCCTGTGGACATGATGTACATACTTCTTCCTTATTAGGTACAGCCCATATACTTCAGCAGGTTAAGGATGAATTTGAGGGGACGATTAAATTGATTTTCCAACCGGCTGAGGAGAAGGCTCCGGGCGGTGCGAGCATCATGATTAAGGAAGGTGTTTTAGAGAATCCGAAACCGATCAGCATCTTTGGCCAACATGTTGCTACGAATGTACCGGTGGGAAAGATAGGATTTCGTGAGGGCATGTACATGGCGAGTACGGATGAGTTATACATCAAGGTAATTGGCAAGGGTGGTCACGGTGCGATGCCGGATGCCTGCATCGATCCAATTGTCATTGCGTCGCATATCATTGTAGCGATGCAACAAATCATATCCCGCAACAAGAATCCGAAGTTTCCGTCGGTTTTGACATTTGGAAAGATTGAGGGTTTGGGAGCTACGAATGTGATCCCGGATGAGGTTAACATTGCAGGAACTTTCCGTGCGATGGATGAGACCTGGCGAGCGGAAGGCTTGGCCAAAATGAAAAAGCTAGCCGAGGGAATCGCGGAGGCGATGGGTGGCGAGGCTATTTTTGAAGTATTAAAAGGCTACCCATTCTTACAAAACGATCCGGATTTAACCCGTAAGGCCAAAGCGGCCGCGATCGCCTACATGGGAGAAGAGAATGTCGTTGACCTAGATTTATGGATGGCGGGCGAGGACTTTGCGTTTTACACACATCACGTAGACGCCTGCTTCTACCGTTTAGGGGTTCGCAATGAAGCCAAAGGAATTACAAGTGGTGTTCATACGCCAAATTTTGATATCGACGAAGATGCATTAGCCATCGGGCCGGGTTTAATGGCTTGGTTAGCGGTTAATGAGTTAGAATCTTAGCTAAGAGTTAAGAATTAAGTGTGAAGTGAAAGCAGTTCGATATAAAAAACCCCAGGTTTTAACCAGGGGAATCCATACAAATCGAATAATAGTAAGCAAATCACTAAGTATTGCCGCAGAAAATACCTAAAATTCCATGGGATCAGGCCATTTGAACTCGTAGCTTAATTCCTCGACGATTTTATCTCCCGATACGATTTTTCCTCCTAAGCAGGGTTGGCTTGAATCCCAATAACCCGGGTTTATCCCACGTTTTTCGCAATCATTCATCCCAACATCCTGTTTGGTAGGGTGTTCGGGAGCAACAATATTATAGATACCCGAGTGAATTTTCTCGCAAGCTAAAGCGATCAAATTCACAACATCATCTTTGTGTACATAATTCACAGGGCAATTCGCTCCGTCATTTCGTTTACCTGAAAAATATTTGGCTACAAAACGATCTCCGCCCATTAATCCTCCCAGACGCAAAATGATTGAAGAGACAGGTGAAGAAGAAATAATTGCTTCGGTTTGTGCCATTAATGAATTTGCATTGATTTCAGCTGTTTCGTCGACAATCGCAGAGACGTTGGCGTAAACAGACGTGGAAGAAAGAAAAATAATCTTCTCCACTTTCTGAGGATCCAATCCATCGATCCAAGCCTGAACGATTCGTAGATATTGTTCCTCTGAATTCTTCTTCCTACGAGGAGGAATGGACCAAATTTGGATCGGTGCTTGATTCAATTGCGCCCAATCACCGTCAGTTGTCTCATCATTCGCGCGAAAATCAACGACATGAATATTCGGGTGCTTGGCTTGTTGGTGCACTTGTGAGGCCGAAACCTGAACCTTGTAATCCGCTAAAGCTAGTTTAAATGCCAATGGTGCGCCTACCCAACCGCCTCCGTAAATACTTACTTTCTTTTTCATAATTTTATGCACCTTTGGAACAAATGCAAAACAAAGATAGTTTATAAGCCATGAATAAAATGTTTTTTGTGCCTATGATTAGCCTAATTATAATAGCATTGGACTATTATGTCTGGATGGCAGTCAAAACGGCATTCCAGAAATCAAAAGAAAGTACGCGTAAAACAACGGCCATAATCTATTGGGGCTTTACGGCATTTATTATCCTCGGAATTATTTCGTACAATGCCCTACCCTTGCATGCCTGGAAAAATGAGTTCCGAATCACCTTCATGGCTTTGGTGATGATATCCGTATTTAG
>JBJTMZ010000166.1:0-7950 GCA_046073805.1 Aquirufa sp. | reverse complement strand
ACGTAAGAAATCATAGATTTCTGTCACAGTCCCCAAGGTAGAACGCGGGTTTTTAGACGTCGTTTTCTGTTCAATGGAAATCACGGGAGACAAGCCCTCGATCTTATCCACATCCGGACGTTCCATGTTTCCCAGAAATGAACGGGCATAGGCAGAGAAACTCTCCATGTAACGGCGCTGTCCTTCGGCATAAATAGTATCGAAGGCCAACGATGACTTTCCAGAACCCGAAATGCCCGTAACAACAACCAATTGATTTCTTGGGATGGAAACATCAATATCTTTCAAATTGTGCTCACGTGCACCCAATACCTCAATATGTGAAAAACCCGTTAAGTCCATGCCTTTTCCTTAAAATTCAATCCATAAAGGTACAAAAAAAGAGGCTGCCCTTTTCGGGGCAGCCTCAAGAAAAATGAGATTATCTTATTTGTTCAATAACTCATCAAATGTTAAGCTCACGTAGTACATGCTACCCACAGTTGGGTTAGCCCATCCTGTTGTGTAAGGAGTACCGAACAAGTTCGTTCCACCCACTTTCAAGATTGACTTCAAGCCTGACAATTTCTTGCTAACCTGAGCATCTAATGTGTTAAATGCAGGGATTAAACTTTGTTGAGATTGATTAACCACTTGGTTAACAATCGATGATTGCCAAACAAATTGATCTTGGTATCTCCAAACTGCATTAACTCCCCAGCCCGATCCTCCAATGTTACGATTTCCAATCGAAACATTCGTACGGTAGTTCGGTGTGTTAAATGCTAACTGATAGTTACCCAATCCACCATCATCCTTCACCGCGTTGTAAGAAACGTTTGAACCCAATGTCCAGTTAGATCCTAATTGGTAATCTAAGCTCAATCCCCAACCATTGGTAACAACTTCATTGTCTACGTTTGAAGGGAAAGAAAACGTCTTGTTTCCAAGAACCGCTGGATCTTGATGTTGAGCTGGTGTCTGAACAACAACTTGTCCAGCTGAGAAATTCGTGAAGTTCGATTGGTAGATGTAGAAATCCGTCAATAAACGATCTCCTAAGAATCCTTTGTAACCAAATTCCAACGTATGAACTTGCTCAGGCTTCCATGCTTTTGACTGGTAAACGGCAGGCTTTCCTGCTAATACCGATTGAAGCGTGAATGAATTACCCGATAACTTGTAACGATCTTGAACCGCAGCTAAACCACCCAATAAACGTGCAGATGGCGTATTCAAATCAATATATTGATCTTGCGTAGTCGGGATACGGAAACCAGTTTGGTAAGATGCACGGAAGTTCGAACGACCCTCTGTAAATACCCCTGATAAACGTGGGCTAAATTGACCATCAAAGTTTTCGTTCTTGTCGTAACGCATGGAACCCGTCAACTTAAATTTATCATTAAACATCTTCTTCGCTGCTTGAATATAAGCACCATATTCATTGATCGTAAATTCGCTTCCATCAGCTTGCAAAGCAAATAACGTTCCTTCTGAATTCAAAGCATACTGACGGTAGTTGGCACCAACAATCACTTCCAATTTGTTATTCAACTTCTCAGTTAAATTGTACATACCTTCTAAGTGATACAAGGCCGACTTATCTGTAAACTTAGCTCCTTGTGGCAAAGCTTTTCCTTTGATTGCGTCAACGGCAGCGTTAAATGCTGCAGTTCCTGGAATTAAACGAGTCGCATCAGCTACTGAACGAGCTGTACCATGGTAGTAAGGGAAACTAGCTTGTGTACTCGCAATGGCAGTACCCACCGCTGTAGCTGGATTTTTCGTTTGTGCCAACGTAGTCTGTAATACAGTACCAAAGTTAGTCAAAGCTAAACCAGCAAATGTGCTAAAATATTGAGGATACCATGTAGTACTTGGTTTGGCAGCCTCATTGATTAATTGACCCAATGTTCCTGTTGCATAAGCATCTCCTGAATTCTCTTGCGTTGTATATGCACGTAAGAAGAAATTAGCTCCCTTCAACTCCGCTTTGTATTGACCCATTGAGAAGTTTTTGATCGAGTAACGATCTGCTCCTGTATACATGGCAGTACCTTGTCCATACGATGCTTGTAAAATCATTTCAACTTTATCATTGAAACGATAGTGCAATGCAGCATTGAACTTCATGTTGCGGTTCGCGTATGAAGCAATATCACGCTCAGCATAGCCTTGACGTGAAATATTTACATTCGGAACGATATAGCCTAAAATAGCTGAAGGCGTTAACAAGCCTCCAGTTGCCGCTGAAATTTGGTTAATACCAGCAGTTAATGGGTTCGTAGGAACTCCCAACAATGGAGATAATGATGACAACATGTTCACATTCGTCTCATCACCATAAATATTCACACCATTGTAAGCCAAATTCGTTGTACGATCTCCAAAACCTAATGAAGTTCCGTTCAACAAACTTTGATCACGGTTATCTGTCGATTGCCAATCTTCCGCACTTAACGTATTGAAGTTGATCTTATAAGCCCACTTGTTGTTAATCGCTTTCGCATAACGCAATGAGATATCGCTGTAAGGAGTCAATGCCTCCGTACGATTTCCTGCATACATCGCTCCAGCTTTTACCTGCGCACTTAATCCTTGATACAAGAATGGAGATTTTGAATTCATCAAAATGATACCGTTCATGGCATTCGGACCATACAAGGCAGAAGCTGCACCTGGCAACACCTCAACACCCTCTAAGTCTAATTCCGAAATACCCACAATATTACCTACTGAGAAGTTCAAACCTGGTGCTTGGTTATCCATGCCATCGATTAATTGAACCACACGTACGTTACCATTGCTATTAAATCCACGCATACTGATAGATGAAAAATTCACCGATTGCGTACTTACCTCAACACCCTTCATGTTGCGCAATGCATCATAAAAGTTTGCCGCCGGCGTCTCACGAATCGAACGTAAATCCATTTTCTCAATTGAAACAGGTGATTGCAAAACCGATTCCTCAATACGAGAAGCGGACACCACCACATCTTGACCTAACGTAGATTGCTCTTTTAAATCAATAGCAATATCTGATTTTGCTGATTTAACAGCAATTTCTTGACGCTCATATCCGACCATCGATACAGAGATCGTGAATGGAACTGGAGTTGATGTCGTAAATGCAAAATGTCCATTTGCATCGGTAATTGTACCAATTACCTTGCCTTTAACCGATACACTTACCCCGATTAATGGTTCTTTGGTTGCCGCATCTTTGACTGTTCCCCCTACTTTCGTTTGTGCATTTGCTGCAAACGCTAATAAAAAGATGACCGTGAAAAGCGGCAAGATTTGAGTAAAAAGTTTTTTCATAAATGTAATTGTTTGAAGTTGTTGTGAATATTTTTCCACTTCTGAAACAAAGCTAAACAAGATTTAAGAATTTGCCCAATGTTTCATATTAAAAATATACCAATTTTTCCGAAAATATTTTAATTGTAAACATTTCTTAATAGCCATTAAATCAATATTGCTTCCTAAAGGCCTAATTTCTTAGTAGCTTTGGTCAATTATTCTATATATGTTTATTCTTCGGCAAACCATTCTTCTGTGCATAACCCTCTGTTTAGCAGTTGCTTGCAAAACACAGGAACCTGCCCGACTTTCCATTGCTTGGAAAGAAAGCCCGATTCCCCCAGAAATAAATTATGCATTGCCTGAAAACTGGGCTGCTTTACCCAATCGCCAGGATGCAGCAGATGCCGTTCCCAAGAAATCACCCTTAAAAGATGAACAAGAGCAAGCACAAGCGGACGTTTTCTTCATTCATCCTACAATCTATACGTATACTCCAATTACCCCCTTTCAATGGAATGCGAATATTCAAGATCAATATTTAAATCACAAAGTCGATTCGTCAACGATCTTAAATCAAGCAACCATATTTAATGCAGCCGGTCGGGTCTATGCCCCGCGTTACCGCCAAGCACATTATTATGCATTCGTGACCCCAAACAAGGCCGACAAGGACTCATCGTTGCAACTGGCCTACACAGACGTCAAAAAAGCATTCGAATACTATCTGGAAAAACATAATAACGGCCGGCCCTTTATCATCGCATCACATAGCCAGGGTACCGTTCATGCCACCCGCCTCATCAAAGAATTGATTGACGGCAAAAATCTTCAAAAACAATTCGTAGCTGGATATTTAATTGGAATTGCGACACCAAAAAATATATTCACCAACATACAACCTTGCGCTTCGGCTGATCAAACTGGATGTTTTGTGGCCTGGACGACGTTCCAACAAGGCTATTTGCCCCCTTGGCACCCCGGAAAGCCCACAGAGATAGTGTCTACCAATCCCTTAACTTGGAGCCTAGACGAATCATTCGCCCCGAAAGAACTAAATGAAGGTGGCGTATCATACGGGTTTAAATGGGTGAAAAACTTTGCGGATGCACAGAATCACCAAGGTTTATTATGGATAAATACGCCCTATGTTTTTGGAAGATCCTTCGTCAAAATAAAAAACTGGCATCAAGCAGATATGAATTTGTTTTATGCCCCGATTCGTAATAATGCCAAAAATCGCGTGTCGGCCTATTTAAAAGGAAAATAAGATTATGCAAAATACCTACCTCATCATCATGGCTGGCGGCATCGGAACACGCTTTTGGCCAATCAGTCGCAGTGCAAATCCCAAGCAGTTTCATGACGTTTTGGGAGTGGGGAAAACAATGCTCCAGCAAACCGCTGAACGATTTGATGGGATCATCCCACAAGAAAATATTTATGTCGTAACCAGTGAAGAATTTGCAGGTATCGTTAAAGAACAATTGCCGTTCCTGAAAGATGAACAAATCCTTCAGGAACCTCAACGTAAAAATACGGCACCATGTATCGCTTATGCCGCCTATAAAATCGGAAAGAAAAATCCGAATGCAACCCTCGTCGTAGCACCTGCCGACCATGTCATCTTGAAAGAAATTGCCTTCCAAAACCATGTTCGTGCTGCCATCGAAACAGCGAAGGAAGATGTGCTCGTTACCTTGGGAATCCTACCTACACGCCCTGATACGGGTTATGGATACATTCAATTTCAACATGGCGACGGCATCGCCAAGACCGTTAAAACCTTTACCGAGAAACCGCATTTAGAATTAGCCGAAGCTTTTTTAGATAGTGGAGACTATGTTTGGAACGCAGGACTTTTCGTATTTAAAATTCCCGTTTTCAAACGTGAATTAGAAAAGCATCTCTCGCGTTTGGCAGAACAATTTGATGAAGGAGAGGCCTTCTATTACACCGAGGAAGAAAATGATTTCATCCGTAAGGTTTATGCCGTTTGTAAAAGTATATCCATCGACAACGGCATCATGGAAAAGGCCCAAATCGTTAAAGTGATATTAGCTGATATCGGCTGGTCGGATCTAGGAACTTGGAAATCACTCTACGAAATTCACGAAAAAGACACAAACGGGAATGTCATCGATGGGAATGTGATGGTTTACGATACGAATAATTGCATCATCAAAACCCCCGAAAATAAGTTGGTCGTCATTCAAGGCTTACAAAACTTCATCGTGGCCGAACATGAAAACGCCCTAATGATTTGTCCGCAGAACCAAGAACAAGAAGTGAAAAAATTTGTGGAGGCAGCCACCTACCTAAATCCGAAGTTTTCTTAAGCGTTTGCTAAATCGATCAAAGCCTGAAAATCGTTTAACAAGGTAATATTCGCTGGAATCTTCCGATCAGGTTGCAAAATCTGATAACCTGTTAATAGTACTTTCGAATTGGGCAAATCTACCGCAAGGCGTGCCACATAGTCATCAATTAATTCTGGATTGGGCTCAGAGGTAAAAACACTAAAAATATAATCCGGTTGGTGAATCTCGTAGGCTAGCAATAATTCCTCATAAGGCAAAGACTGACCTAAATAAACCACTGAGTGTTTGCGCGCGCGAAAAACATAATTCGCAAACAACAATCCAATTTCATGTAATTCCCCTTCCGGCAAATACAACAAAAACTTTTTAGCATCTGGCTTCAAACTTAAATCTTGTGCATCTATGCTCGAGATTAATTTCTGACGAATCAAATGACTTATAAAGTGTTCCTGCGCAGGACCCACAGAACCCGAAAGCCATAAAGTTCCCAAACGACGCATGAACGGATAAATTACATGAAGCATGTAACTCTCAAATCCGTGGACTTGAACCATGTTTCGAGTCAACAACTGAAATTTAGCTTCATCCAAATCCAACATGGCCAAAGTCAAGGCCTGAATTTGATCCGGGAAATCGAATTGACTTTCGGACAAATGCAAAATATGTGTAGCCATTTCGGCCTCCGACATATTGGCGATGGCTGAAATTTTAAATCCTCCTTTATCCTGCAGTAAAGCGATATTGAGCACTCGTTTCAATTCCTCGTCGGTGTAGGTACGAATGTTCGTTTCTGTCCGACTAGGCGTTAAAATACCGTAGCGTTGCTCCCAGATACGCAATGTATGCGCCTTGATCCCACTTAAATTTTCTAAATCCTTAATTGAATATATGGCCATTCTCCGCATCAGTATACTAGGCTAACGATTCTAAACTAAAATTGTTTAAGAAAAGATTTGCAATAATATCCAATGGCCCAAAAAGAAGCAAAATTGCAAGACTGCAATTAGCCGGAATAGACTCGATTTCGTTGATAAACCGGATGTATTATAGACCCAATGAAAGAAAAAACTAACCAACCACCAGGCTCCAAAATTCTGGACGGGTACCGAATTACCCGACCATTGCCAAAAATCAAAGTGCATCGCAACAGGTTCAATCAATAAATCCAATGCCGTCATCAAACCAGCCCCTAAGGCAGCCTGACCGATGCGCCCGGCTACATTCCACTCGGCGACCACGGCATTCGTTGCAATCAATAGAATGACCCAATTTAACCCAATGGTAATAGGCACCCGAAGCACCTGAAAACCCAAGGTCTTCCCATACGCATAAACCCCAAAAATTTGCCCTGACTTGACCCCGACTACCTCGACCATCCAAGCGACACAAGCGATCGCGAACAACAGGATGTAAGAATTCTTGTTAGGATTTGGATAATACACCACACAAATAAACGCGGTAAACCACAGTGTCAAAGGAACTAAGGATGTAAATAAGGCTGAGGTTTCGGGTATGTTCATCCCCAACAAACCTGCCGCATATAGTACAATCAAAAAACGTTTTAAAAATTGTGGATTCATGGGTTAAATTTTACCAACCAATAGGTTTATGTAGCTCGATGCCATCCTGGCCAATGATCTCCATGGGCAATTGGCATTCAATTAATTTTTCTTTTGTAATCAACTGACTCGAACGAGCCTCTTCCTCCAAACTATCATTTTCACGAAGTGGTGGAAATAACATCACCACAGATTTATCCGCAAAGCTCTCATTCACCGCCTCCACGCAGGGCGTGAAATCGGTATCGCCGGAGACAACAAAGGATACATCAAAGGCATCTAAATGCGCATCCATTAACAGGTGGGTCGCCAAATTGACATCCGTCATTTTTTCCGTAGGCGTGACCCATTTATGATTACAATGATAACACTCTATTGTCTTGTTATGATAGGAACCGAAAATCAAATCCACGCCCGTCGAGGCTAAAGCCGCTAAATAGGTCGACTGCCTCTCCTCTTTCGCCGCATCATGCGTTAGTCGGGAAGTAAAAAACTTTACAGCCACCAACTCTTGATTCGTATCGAGAAAACTCTCCATCAGTTTTTTTACATCCAACCATTTACAAAACTTCAAGCCGGCGTCAACCATCCCAAAGTAAAGGTTGGAACCATCAATGTAGGCAATCACACGCTGCTTGGATTTGTTCATGACCAAAAATAAAAAAAAGTCCTGGCATTTTACCAGGACTTTCGAAATGAAACGGGCGGATGATGGGACTCGAACCCACGACCAAGCGCACCACAAACGCCTACTCTAACCAACTGAGCTACAACCGCCATTT
>JBJTMZ010000165.1:0-3627 GCA_046073805.1 Aquirufa sp. | reverse complement strand
AGATATTGCTAGAAGAATAGTTTGCCTTCCTTTATCTGCGGAAATCCCATTGGAAGATGTTTTAAGAATTACTCAAATTATTAATTCTGTTGTTTAAAGAGTCCATATGCTTTACATCGTATTTATCTCTTTTATTCTTTTTAATTATCGCATTGCGTCTAAAATCTCCAATAAAAATTTTGATGAATTTCTAATTACAGGATTTATTGTTCAAGCTGCCAGTATCATATTAAGTGGATACATTTTATCTAGTATCAATTTTTGGCAAAGCGCAATTGCCTGGTCAATTGTTCCCTTTTTTGTATCGTACTTGATTTTTATTTATTTTAAAAATGTAGTTTATCTACCCACATCTGGTGCACATTCCTCCTTTAAATTAGTTGGCTTAAGTATTCAACAAATTCACGAGGTCTATAAAAATCAGCGTAAATCGGAGAAGTTTTTATTTGCTGTTATTTTTATCGGCATTTTGTTTATTTCCTTCACACAGATATTTCTTTTTTTCTATTTACCTCCCAATGAATGGGATAGTATGACTGGGCATTTAAATCGTATTTTATATTTTGCTCAAAACCATAATACATCTCACTTTATTGGTACTAATTGGAATATAGATACTTACCCAAAAAGTTTTTCATCCATTCAATTTTATCCTTTCTTAATGACCGGATACAATGAACATTTTTTTAAACTACCCAATATTTCAGCCTATTGGATGTTATTTATTGGTAGCTATGCAATTCTCAAACAGATGCATATAGCCTTTAAAGTCAGATTATTAAGTGCTAGTTTACTTCTTTTTACTCCAATCATTTTAATTCAATCCACTACAACTGATACCGATATTGTATTGGGGGCATATGTGGTTAGTGCACTTTACTTTTTATTTAGATACTTGAAAAGTAGAGAGGTGTATTATATACATCTATTTACCTTTGCTATGTCGATTGCATTTAGCCATAAAATAACCTTTGTATTTGTTTTACCCAGTATAATCATATTATTGGGCTATGTGATTTATACGCATTACCCAACGGTTAAATTTCGCCATATTAAGCATTTTATATTTAGCCTAATTTTTATAATCCTAATTAGTTTACCTACGGGTTATGTAGCCAATATCATTCACTACGGCCATCCTATAGGTCCAGAAACGGCCACTAAACATCAATCGATTGAACGTGCAGGGACATTTTCTAACCTACTTATTCATGGTTCAAAAAATCTAGCAAGGTATTTTTTTGATCTGCTTAACTTTGACGGTCTACGCAATATTCACATCGTTGAATCATTCCAAGAGAAAATTAACGCAAATTTCAGGATGTTAGATGCATATTTTAATTGGGGATTAGAAAGCACAAAAACCTTTACAATCGTTCCGTTTAATTATACCCGGCAATTTGAATTTTATAATGGTACACCTATTTATGGAAGTATCTTTTTATTCATTTTTATTCCGTCGATTATTCTCCTGATCACAAAAAAGCGCGATATTATCCTTTACATATTTCTTATCGGTTTTATACTGCACTTTACAGCACTTTCTTTTACTGCAGCTTATGATCCTTGGAAGGGACGGTATATGATAACCTCTATCATATTTTTAATTCCTATATCTACGCTATTATTTGCTAAAATAGTTCATTCGAAAGTTTACAAAGCAGCTATTCCGTTCTTTCTAATCATTATACTTTCAGCTTGGAGTTCATTGGCATTTCATGGGAGAACTGCTCTCATTTCGACGAATGGAATCCCGAATATTTGGAATAAAAATCGAATTCAAATTCTAACCATGTCACGTCCAGACATTACTCAGGCGTACGAAAAATATGACAAGTTGGTTCCTGCTGATGCTACGGTAGCACTAGGTACCATAAACGACGATTATGAATATCCCTTATGGGGAGAAAAATTTACAAGAAAACTTATTCCAATTAATCCATTTGAAAAAGGTCTCCAACCGATTCCCAAAGAAGCAGAATATTTATTCTTCAGTAAAAATGTAATTAAACCTTTACCAACAGATATTCGATTAGGCACAGATACCACACTACGAGAACATATCATCGTAAAAGGGGAGGATTACTATTTACGGAAATTAAAATAATATGATTAGTGGCTATATAGAAATACAACTGGTTTTATTTAGCTAACTTTTCCTAATACCTTGCAGTCTGTATTTACATTCTATGAATATCAAAGAAAATATCGCCGAAGGTTTACGATCCATCAAGGGAAATCTCCTAAGAACCGTCTTAACTGCACTGATCATTTCATTGGGTATTACTTCATTGGTGGGAATTTTAACGGCAATTGATGGTATACAGAGTTCTGTAGACAATAGTTTCTCAGGACTGGGCGCAAATTCATTTGATATTCGCAATCGTCCGGCTATGCAGGTTAGGAGAGAGGGACAAAGAGAGAAAAGATTTAAAAATATTGATTTCCGACAAGCTAGTAGGTATAAGGCTTTGTTTTCGACTAAAGGTAAAGTGTCGCTAAAAACCAATGTAACGAATAATGCTATTGGGAAATACGAGAGCAAGAAAACGAATCCCAATGTTCGTTTACTCGGAATAGATGATAATTTCATTGAATTAAAAGGTTATAAAATTGCTGAAGGCCGTAATTTTTCAACGAATGAGTTTGGCAACGCGATCAATGTATGTTTTTTAGGTGTCGATGTAATCGATCAGCTGTTTGAAAAAACAAATCCGTTGAATAAGGAAATCATTGTTAGTGGAATTAAGTTAAAAGTTATCGGTGTCCTAGCCAAAAAGGGTAATATGATGGGAGGGGGAGATGACCGTGTCATTATGGTGCCTCTGGAGACTGGTCGAAAAATGGCTGTAGGCCGCAATCTAACTTTTGATATAACCACCTCGTCAACTAAAGTTAAGAACCTTGATGATTTCATGGAAGAGGCAAGAGGGGTGATGCGAAAAGTGCGTATGGATCCCATTGGTATGGATGATTCATTTTCCATTGATCGATCTGACTCCATAGCAAAGAGTTTTGAAAATATTACTTCGAGTCTTCAATTAGGGGGCTTTGTAATCGGTTTTATTACCTTGTTGGGCGCTGCCATCGCGCTTATGAATATTATGATGGTTTCTGTGACGGAACGTACACGAGAAATTGGAATTCGTAAATCATTAGGAGCTACACCTGGCCGAATACTTCAACAATTCTTAATTGAAGCGATTGTTATATGTCTATTAGGCGGAATTGGTGGTATTATCCTTGCTATACCCATCGGAAACCTAATTGCACAAGGTATAAGTTCAGGAAATGCTAGCTTTATTATCCCTTGGTTATGGATGACCGTCGGAATAATTATTTGTGTGTTAGTTGGCTTATTTTCAGGAATTTACCCAGCATTTAAAGCCTCCAAAATGGATCCAGTTGAGGCTCTACGTTACGAATAGTTAAGAAAATAATTATTTCGTATTTGCTAAATCATGAATTTAACACTACTTTTGCAAGGCAATTGAGCCAATTGGTTTGATTCAATTGCCCAGATGGCGGAATTGGTAGACGCGCTGGTCTCAAACACCCGTGGGTGCAAGCCCGTGCCGGTTCGACTCCGGCTCTGGGTACAAGCCTCTCAAGAAATTGAGAGGCTTT
>JBJTMZ010000164.1:0-6535 GCA_046073805.1 Aquirufa sp. | reverse complement strand
GGGAGGAATTTCGGCCAATTTGGGAATTGCCGTCGTTGGCGCCAAAGCATTCGAATGGGGACGGGGTCATCGTTTGCGGCTAGGTGCTCAGGTAGGTTTAAGTCAGTACCCCATCATCGGTAAAAGTGGAAGCAGCGTGTTGGGAACGCATTATGGGTATGGGTTGATTTATGAAAAAGGGGATTTTTACGTAGGTCTCAGCGCCCCTGCCAATTCCTTTGAATCAAGTTATGGCTCCCTGAAGCCCCCAAAATACCTCATGCTACACTATTTATTTGACATCGATCAAAATGCGCTGAAGCTCGTAACTATGGTTCGCCAAATTGACAAAGACATTGCGATGGATTATTCAGCTGTATTTTGGTTGAAGGAAAAAGTAGGTTTAGGTATTTGGTATCAAGCGACTGGTTCCGAGCTTGGATCCAAGGCGCTGATTGGTAGTGTCGAGGCCGCTTTAGGTAAGAATTTCCGGGTCGGGTATGGCTATGATTTAATAGGGGAGTCGACCAGTTATTATCCCAGCGGATTTGGGTCGACGAGCACAACAGAGCGTGCGGGGTTTCATCAATTATTTATCCGATATGAAATTGATTTGGGGAATGGGAAGATTGCGCAATTTCGACCTTAGGTAATTCCTGTATTTTTTTGATTTTGAGAGGATATAATTGGAATAAATAAAGAATTTTTTAAGCGCTGAATAAATAGGATTTTTTCCAAAGAAATTTGTGCTCTTATATGGTATAAAATCCTTCAAATTGTTGGGTTTTATTGCCGAGAGTGTATTAAATTGCGAGGATTTTTTTTGCAAGTAGTATTATTACCTAAACCAAAACAATAACGTTTGAAACTTTTCTAGTTGATCGCTAGAATTTTACATTATGGATCCATTTTCCTACGTTGCCAATGCAGATACACAAGTCATCGCCGACTTGTATGAAGCGTACAAACAAGACCCTAATTCCGTAGATAGCTCTTGGAGAGATTTCTTCAAGGGATTTGATTTTTCACAAACCTGGTTAGAGGGTGCTCCTGCGAGTGCCGGTTCAGCTGATTCCTCTCATGTTCAGAAGGAAATGGCTGTGATTTCATTAATCAAAGCATTTCGTTCTCGCGGACATTTGTTGTCAAAGACTAACCCAGTTCGTGCGCGCAAAGATCGTCAGCCTCGTTTAGGCTTAACGGATTATGCCTTGTCGGATGCAGATTTAGAAACAGTATTCCAAGCGGGCGTTTTCTTAGGTATTGGGCCAGCAACTTTACGTCAAATTCAGGATGCCTTGCATAAAATCTATGCCGGAACTATTGGATTTGAGTATTCGTATATTCGGGAGGTTACGACCAAAGAATGGTTGCGTAATAAAATTGAAAAAGAAGCTTTGGCATTCAATCCTTCGATTGAAAAGAAGAAGCATATCCTTCAGAAATTAAACGAGGCAGTTGTTTTCGAGAATTTCTTGGGAACAAAATATTTAGGCCAAAAGCGTTTCGGTCTGGAAGGTGGTGAGTCGACCATCGCAGGATTGGATGCGATTATTAACAAATCGGCTGATTTAGGTGTGAAGGAAGCCATGATTGGTATGGCACACCGGGGTCGTTTGAATGTATTGGCCAACATCATGCACAAGTCTTACGATGCAATCTTCGATGGTTTCGAAGGAAATGTGCCGGATGAAATACATGGGGATGGTGACGTGAAATACCACTTAGGGTATTCCTCAAAACACATTTCACCCAATGGAAGTGAAATTTCCTTGAAATTAGCTCCCAATCCATCGCACTTAGAAGCAGTTAATCCCTTGGTAGAAGGTTTTTGTCGGGCAACCGCAGATGCACATTACGCAGGAGATTGCTCTAAGGTATTGCCTATTTTGATTCATGGGGATGCTGCTGTCGCAGGACAAGGAATCGTCTATGAAGTTACGCAAATGGCGAAGTTGAAGGGTTATTCGACCGGAGGAACGATCCACTTTGTGATTAATAACCAAGTAGGTTTTACAACTGATTTTGAAGATGCGCGTTCTGCTATCTATTGCACGGATGTTGCGAAAATTATCGATGCACCGGTATTCCACGTGAACGGGGATGATCCCGAAGCGGTAGTATTTGTGTCTCGTATTGCTGCAGAATTCCGTCAAGAGTTTGGTCGGGATGTGTTTGTGGATATGGTTTGCTACCGTCGGAATGGCCACAACGAGTCGGATGAGCCTCGTTTTACGCAGCCGACACTTTATGCAAACATTACCAATCACCCCAACCCGCGCGAAATCTATACGCAAAAGTTAATCAAGCAGGGAGAAATCGAAGCGAAATTAGCCGAGCAAATGGATGCGGAATTCAAGGCGGAATTGCAAGCTCGTTTGGATCTGGTGAAGCAAAAAGTTCGCCCTCCATATATCCCATTGAAATTGGATAATGCGTGGTCGGAGCTTCGTTATTCCAACGAGAAAGATTTCGACAAGTCGCCAAAGACTGCCATTTCACAAGCCGTGGTGGACCAAGTAGCGAAAGCGATCACGACACTTCCAAAAGGTTTCGTGGCCTTAAAGCAAATTGAAAAGGTGATTGCCGACCGTAAGGTATATTTTGAAAAAGGCGAATTAAACTGGGCTACCGCTGAGTTATTGGCTTATGGTTCCTTATTAGTGGAAGGCAAAGCCGTTCGTTTATCGGGACAAGACGTGCAACGCGGTACGTTCTCACACCGTCATGCGGTATTGCACGATGCGAATACCAGTGAAAATTACAGTTCATTAAATCATATTTCAGATAAGCAGGAGCAAGCTCAGATTTATAATTCCTTGTTGTCGGAATACGGCGTTTTGGGTTATGAATTTGGTTATGCCTTAGCGAATCCAAACGCATTAGTTATCTGGGAAGCGCAATTTGGTGATTTTGCCAATGGTGCTCAGACGATGATTGACCAATTTATTTCGTCTCACGAATCCAAGTGGGGGACACAAAACGGTTTGGTAATGTTGTTGCCACATGGGTACGAGGGACAAGGACCGGAGCACTCAAATGCCCGTCCTGAGCGTTTCTTGCAATTGGCAGCGGAGAATAATATGGTGATTGCCAACTTGACAACACCTGCGAATATTTTCCACGCTCTGCGTCGTCAGTTGACCTGGGAATTCCGCAAGCCACTCGTTGTGATGTCACCGAAGTCGATCTTCCGTCATCCCAAAGTGGTTTCGAAATTAGAGGCCTTTACCAAGGGTTCATTCCAGGAGGTAATTGGGGATGATTATGCGGACAAAGCAAAAGTGAAACGTGTATTGATTTGTTCAGGTAAGGTATACTTTGATTTGTTGGATCGTCAGGAGAAAGATAAGCGTAAGGATGTGGCGATTATTCGTTTGGAGCAATTGCATCCATTCCCTACGAAACAAGTGGAAGCGGAATTGGCAAAATACAAATCAGCTGAGATTTTCTACGTGCAAGAAGAGCCGGAAAACATGGGCTATTGGTCTTATGTGATTCGTGAGTTTGGATGGGCACGTTTCAGTAAATTAGTAGCACGTAAGAAATCGGCTTCACCGGCGACAGGATTCTTAAAGGTGCATGGCGAGGAGCAGGCAGCATTGATAAACAGAGCATTTGAATAATCGAATATTATGTCTATAGAAATGAAAGTGCCCGCGGTGGGCGAGTCGATCACGGAAGTAACGGTTGCTACTTGGAACAAGAAAGAAGGCGATCACGTGAAATTGGATGAGGTTTTATGCGAACTTGAGTCGGATAAAGCAACATTTGAATTGCCAGCTGAGGCTGAAGGTATTTTGCACATTGTGGCGAAAGAAGGTGATGTCTTGCCAATTGGTGCAGTCATTTGCACGATTGAAGCGGGCGGTGCGTCGGCATCCGTTACCGTGGCAGATGCCGCTCCGGCAGCTACTCCAGCACCAGCAGCAGCTCCGGCACCGGCAGCTGGACCAACGTCCGTATTGGAGGTTAAGGTTCCTGCGGTAGGTGAGTCTATCTCGGAAGTGACGGTATCTGTTTGGAATAAGAAAACAGGAGATGTTGTTTCCTTGGATGAGGTTCTTTGTGAATTAGAATCCGATAAGGCAACGTTTGAATTGCCCGCAGAATCTGCAGGTGTCTTGGAAGTGATTGCGCAACCGGGTTCTGTTGTGCCGATTGGAGGTTTATTGGCCAAAATCACCGTAGGTGGTTCGGTGGCGGCAGCGCCTGCAGCAGCTCCTGCACCGGCAGTGGCTCCAACAGCAGCACCAGCAGCGGAGGCTAATTATGCGGCAGGTCATCCATCTCCAGCGGCAGCAAAAATATTAGATGAAAAAGGAATCGCGGCAGCCTCGGTTGCGGGTTCAGGTGTGGGTGGTCGTATCACGAAGGAAGATGCATTGGCTGCTTCGAAACCAGCTGCAGCACCTGCTGCATCAGCTCCGGCGGCAACTCCAGTAGCCGCACAAGGAGGCACACGTCGTGAGAAGATGAGTTCATTGCGTAAGACAGTGGCTCGTCGTTTAGTGGCAGTGAAAAATGAAACGGCGATGTTGACGACCTTTAACGAGGTTGACATGAAGCCGGTGATGGACTTACGTGGTAAATACAAAGATAAGTTCAAGGAGAAGCATGGCGTGGGCTTAGGCTTTATGTCCTTCTTTACGAAAGCAGTTTGTGTGGCCTTGAAGGAATTCCCGTCGGTGAATGCAAAGATCGATGGTGACGAAATCGTATTCCATGATTACTGTGATATTTCGATTGCGGTTTCTGCACCGAAAGGTTTAGTCGTTCCCGTGATTCGTTCGGCAGAGAATTTATCGTTAGCTGGAATTGAATCGGAGGTGGTTCGTTTGGCAGGAAGAGCCCGTGAGAATAAATTGAGTTTGGAAGAGATGAGTGGCGGAATATTTACGATCACCAACGGTGGGGTATTTGGATCGATGCTTTCAACACCGATTATCAATGCACCTCAGGTGGCGATTCTAGGTATGCACAATATCGTAGAGCGTCCTGTGGTTGTGGATGGTCAAATTGTTGTACGTCCAATCATGTATTTGGCCTTATCGTATGATCACCGCATCATCGATGGCCGTGAGTCGGTAAGTTTCTTAGTTCGCTTGAAGCAACTATTAGAGGATCCAGCTCGTTTATTATTAGACATTTAATTAACTGAATAGGCCTTGCGGGGCCTATTCGCTTTCAATCGCCTTATGCAAGAATTTGATGTTGTCGTAATTGGTTCGGGTCCTGGAGGATATGTTTCGGCTATCCGTTCGGCTCAATTGGGTTTCAAAGTAGCCATCGTGGAGAAATATGCCGTGATGGGTGGAACATGTTTGAATGTGGGATGTATTCCTTCCAAAGCGTTGTTGGACTCCTCGGAGCATTTTCACAATGCGGTGCATAGTTTCCAAGAACATGGTATTGATATCGCTAAGCCGAAAGTAAATTTGGAACAAATGATCAAGCGTAAAGCGGGTGTTGTTTCAAATTTGAATGCGGGAATCGCGTATTTGATGAAGAAAAACAAGATCACGACGTTTCATGGTTTAGGTTCGTTTGATTCAGCCAAAACGGTGAAGATTACGAAGGAAGACGGTTCGTCGGAGGTCATTTCAGGTAAAAATATTGTCATCGCGACGGGTTCTAAGCCGACGGTTCTTCCGTTCATTCCTGTTGATAAAGAGCGTATCATTACTTCCACGGAGGCCTTGAAGATGAAGGAAGTTCCGAAGCATTTGATCGTGATTGGTGCGGGGGTAATTGGTGCGGAATTGGGATCAGTGTATGCGCGTTTAGGTTCGAAAGTATCGTTTGTGGAATTTGCGGATAGCATGATCCCGACGATGGATAAGACGATGGGCAAGGAATTGCAAAAGTCAATTGCCAAATTAGGGGCTGATTTTTACTTGTCACACAAGGTGACGGGAGCATCCGTGAAGGGTAAGGAGGTAACAGTGAAAGCACAGGATGCCTCAGGTAAAGATGTTGAGATTAAAGGAGATTATTGCTTGGTATGTATTGGTCGTCGGCCATACACCGAAGGCTTAAACCTAGCAGCGGCTGGTTTGACTGCCGATGAACGCGGTCGGATCGCAGTTGATGAGCATACGCTACAAACTTCAGTTCCGGGCATTTATGCGATTGGTGACGTGGTTCGTGGAGCGATGTTGGCCCACAAAGCGGAAGAAGAAGGAACATTAGTGGCTGAAGTAATTGCGGGTCAAAAACCCCATATTAATTATAATTTGATTCCGGGTGTTGTTTATACCTGGCCGGAGGTTGCTTCGGTAGGTAAGACGGAGCAAGAATTGAAGGCTGCGGGTATTGCTTACAAAGAAGGTTCATTCCCGTTCAAGGCTTTGGGTCGTGCGATTGCATCGACAGATGTGGATGGTTTGGCGAAGGTATTAGCTGATGCGACGACGGATGAGATTTTGGGAGTTCATATCATCGGTGCCCGTGCGGCGGATATGATTGCGGAAGCAGTCGTTGCGATGGAATACCGTGCGTCTGCTGAAGATGTGGCGCGTATGTCACATGCACACCCGACGTACACAGAAGCGAT
>JBJTMZ010000163.1:0-16659 GCA_046073805.1 Aquirufa sp. | reverse complement strand
TGCCAAAAAAATGAGGCCCTCAAAAAAGGCCTCACGATTGTGGAAGGTAAATTACTAGATTCTGGCCTAGCCGAACTATTTAATTTATAATTCCCAGAATTTAACACCCTTGGTTTTTAATAAGTCCAATTGTTGGAGGTTCAATTGTAATTTGAAATTCTCCTCCTGCAATTGGGCTTCCTCCAAGGTATTTTGAATCTGATCCAACTCCATTTGCTTAATCGTTCCTTCCTTGTAACGTGCATCGCCTAATTGATAAGCATATTTTGCCTGTTCAATTAACTGACGTTGGGTTGTAAGTTTGGCTTGAATGGTCTTGATATTTGCATCGCCTTGGCGTAGTTCGTAGGCCAACTTATTATTGGTATCCTCACGCTGGAAATTGATTCGCTCTTGTTGGATTTGAGCAATACTCTTCTGCATCGAAGCGCGTTTGCCTGAATAGATGGGTACGTTCAATTTCAATCCGACCATCGTGTTAATCTTAAAGTCGTCTGAAAAAGCGGGTACTTCGCCGTTGATACGTGGTAAATAACCATTCCGTAGACCTAAACTTGCGGCACCGGAAAGGGTAGGAGCACTCGACTTATCCTGCAATTGAATTTCTTGTTGCCAAACCGCATTCTCTGCCTCCAATTGGGCAAACATGGGGTTATTAGTTACCGTTTCATTGCTTTGAATGGTTGTTTGAATCGGTTTCAAACCACCTTTTAAACTTTGACCCGTTTGAGTTTCTAGGTAGTCGGTTAGTTTATTAATCTGTGTTTCCGTTTCCCCAATTTTAGTTTCTTGGTTTTGAACACGAATCTTAATGCTCATGGCGTCCAACTGAAGTGCTTCCCCCAATTTTACCTGTTGGTCGATGATTTGCGCCTGCGTCTTAATTCGTCCCAATTCCGCTTGCTGAATCTTCAAGACGTTTTGTAGAAATAATATTTGATGATAAATCGAGGCTATTTGATAAGCAATAGCGAATTCGGTTTGTTCGATTTGAGTTTTGCTTAGGAGGGTCTCCAACTGACTTTTCTCGATGGCAAGTTTATTTTTTCCCCAATCGTAGATGGTCTGGCTAGCAACAAAATTGGTATTGTAATTCATATTGGGTTGAAATTGCAATACTGATGGAGCGCCACCCATGGCGAAGGTTACCTTTGATACGGGATCAATTCGAGTGATTCCAGCCTCGTATGCAATAACAGGTTTATCCAAGGATTGTTGGATCTGCGTTTTTGTATCACCCACGCGAATCTGCGTTTTTTGGGCCTTTAAGGCTGGTGCATAATCCAAAGCCTTGGAAACCAAAGCCGATAAATCCGAATTGGTTTGTGCATGTAGGCTAAATGTAGCAATTAATAATAAGGCAATTTTCTTCATAGCATTAATGAGCCTCTTCACTGGCTTTTAATATTTTTTCAATTTCTTTTTTATCTTTCTTCGGTGTTTTGATCAAGAACACAAAGGGGAAAATCAGAATGAATATGATCGATACCAATCGGAATGTATCCAAATAAGCTAGATAATAAGCCTGCTTGGTAACGATAAAGTCGATCTGCTTATACGCCATTTCACCTGCTTTTTGAATTTCACCTGTTTTCTGAGCTAAGGTCTGTGAGATGCCCTGAAAACGTTGTTGGAATAGTGGATTCTCCGCCGTTACATTCGCCAATAAATCGGATCGGTGCTGCGCTGCACGGGTCGTCGCATAATTGTTGGCTACCGCGATTCCAAACGCACCGCCTAGCTGGCGTATCATGTTCGTCAATGAAATCCCTGAGGCATACTCTTGGGGTTTTAAACCGGCAACAGCTTGGTTGATCAATGGCATCTGCAAACACGAAACACCTATGACGCGCAACATTTGCATGGGAAAAAAGTCCCAACGACCCATGTCGCTCGTAGATTCCCCTCCGATAAACCCAAATACGATGTAAATCAATATTCCAAAAACCATGAAAGGGAGCGGTTTGGCACCTTTGGATAAGGCCCGACCAATCACAGGAAACAAGAATACGCCTAAAAAGGTAGGAACCATCAGCGATAAACCCGTTTCGGTGGGTGTTAACCCATTGATTCGTTGGACCATGATCGGATAAACGAATACGGATGTGAATAAACCAAATCCACCTACCAACGTGAATATGGAACTCATGGTAAATGTCTGATTCTGGAAAATTCGAAGGTTAACAACGGGTTGTTTGGTATTCAATTCCCTGTAAATAAAGGCAGCTAATCCTCCTACAAACAAGAAGGCGCAAATGTTTATTAGTCTCGAATCGAACCAATCTTCGGATTCTCCCTTTTCGAGCATGAATTGTAATCCTCCCACGGTAATCATCAACAGGAGAATTCCCGGATAATCAATCGTCATGTTTCGTCGATTCGCTCCTTCACCTTCCTTACGGTCGATGTAAACGAGTGTCAGAATAACCGCAATGACGCAAATAGGTATGTTAACTAAGAAAATATCCGACCAATGAAAGTTATCCACTAAATATCCACCAAGCACGGGTCCTAATGAAGGTCCCAAGATAATTCCCATGCCAAAGAAACCTGAGGCCATGGGCCGTTCTTCGGGTTCAAAGGCATCAAATAAAATCGCTTGAGAAGTAGATAACAAGGCACCTCCACCGATTCCTTGAATAAATCGCCAGAAGACCAATTCCCATAAACCATCGCTCATGCCGCAGAAATACGAGGCAATTCCGAAGAGAATCATGGAACCGAGGTAGTAATTCTTCCGACCAAAATATTCGCCCAAGAATCCAGTCATTGGAATGATCACGACATTGGCAATCGCATAACTGGTAATTACCCAGGCGATATCTTCAATCGTTGCCCCCAAGGCGCCTGAAATTTGATTCAAGGCCACGTTGACAATGGTCGTGTCTAATAACTCCATTACGGCAGCCGTGATGGTCGTTATGACGATAATAAATTTGGCAAATCCTTTCGGGCGCTCCATAGAATTAGTTCAATGGGATAGAAACCTCCAATGACATACCGGCTCTCAACATTGATTTGTACTTGGCCAAATCCTGAATTTCAATCTTCACCGGAATTCGCTGTGTCACCTTCACAAAGTTTCCGGATGAATTATCCGGAGGTAACAACGAAGTTTTAGCTCCCGTCGATTCCGAAATAGAAACTACTTTACCTTTAATTTTTTCATTCGGGAATGCATCAATGGTCAAATCAGCTTCCATGCCTGCACGTAAATGCTGAACTTGTGTTTCCTTAAAATTGGCAACTACCCAAAATGTATTGTTGTCCACAATCGTCATCAAGGGTTGTGATACTTGAATAAACTGACCTGGCTCAATGGCTTTTTTTCCAATCTTTCCCGAAACGGGTGCCACAACTTGGTAATAGCCTAGTTTTAATTTTTGTTGGGCGATCTTGACTTCCTTATTTTTCACTAAATTTTCCGCTCTCTGAACCGCAGCTTCCTGAATGGCTAATTTTGATTTTGTACTTGTGATTTCATCAATCGCGCCAAAGTATTTGATATTCGCCAATTCCAATTGATCCTTTGAATCTAGTAATTGTTGGTTCGTAATTGCCTTCGCTTTCTCTAATTCTGTATTTCGCGTCAAATCACGCTCTGCTTTCGATTTCAAATAAGCAGCCGTTTTCACTTGAGCTTGTTGGGCCGTAATCGCCTTTTGTAAACTTGCTAAATTCGCTTTTGAACTAGTCACCTCGATGCGCGCTTGCTCCAAATCCACTTCCATTTCTGATAAAGCTAATTTTGCCTCTTCTGAATCAATTTCTACCAAAACAGCTCCTTGTTTAACTTGTTCATAATCATGAACATTGACCGTCTTGACAAATCCAGCTACGCGCGGTAAAATAGGCACAAAATACGTCTCGATCTGTGCATTGTCGGTTTCCTCGTGGGTAGTAGCGTGACGGTATTTCGTATAGCCGTAAATGCTTCCAAGAATTACAATTGCCGCTAAAATGATTTTAGGTGCGTTTTTTTTAGGTTTGGGAGTGTCAGTCATCGTTTTAAATTTGATGCAAAGCTACCATAATTTTCAATAAAGTCAATTTGGTTGACTAAATTTAATCCTATAAATTTGCGGCATGATGGAAGCGCGCGAGGATTCGCAATTATTCTTGTCTCGATTATTTGCTAAGTCTTACCGACTGATTAAATCATTAAATGCCAAATACTTAAATGAGTTAGGCTATCATGATTTTAAAGTTGGCCACGTCATGGTCATGATGAATCTAAAACCGGATGGCACTACGGCGGCTGAGATTGCTAAAAAGGTACGCGTGAGTAAGCAAGCCATGAGTAAGTTGGTTCAGGATTTAATCGAAAAAGGCTACCTTCAAAGTATCAAACATCCGATCGACCAACGAGCTACTTTAATTCAATTGACATCCACAGGGGCTGATTTTCTACAGGCCTTACATGATTGTCGGCATAAAGTCGAAGAGGAAATTGCCCAAGTCATCGGCGATGAAAAGCTACAAAATCTTCATTCCATATTAGGCGAATTGATGGTTTACTTTGATTCTGACGTTTCCATGGATCAGGAAAATGATTCTTTGGCCTCGACGAAGCTTAATTAAAGAAGCGTTCATGAAAGTTGACGAGGAACAATTCGTGCGTCGCGCGAGTGATGGCCGTGTAAAGCCAACGGATGTATTCGGCGTCGACTTGTTCCTCTTTTAAAAATCCCTGATCGACAAATACGGCTTTCCATTGTCCACCTTGTGATTTGTGGGTCGTTAATGCATAGGCGAATTTTACCTGCAAGGCATTCAAATACGGATCTTTTCGGATGGCCTCTAAACGCTCTTTCTTTTTGGAAATGTGGGCATAATCTTCACAAACTGAATCATAGAGTTTTTTGTTGGCCTCCTTTCCTAGGGCTGATTCTGCCGAATGAAGTGTATCCAATAAGATTTTTGCCTCGACCTCTGGGTGTTCCTCGTAATCACAAAGTCGCAAAATGACAATCATAAACCGAAGGCCATGCATTTCCTCCTCTTTTTTGATTTTTAGAACCTCCACGAAATCACCGTTCGCCAAGAAACCCGCTGGAGAATCTTCATCGAGCCAATGATAATTATTCCGTACAATCATCAACAAATCGCCCGATGAAATCTCATCCTCTTGATATAATATGGTTCTGCGGATAAATTCATTGAACTGAACCGCACTCTTATTGGAACGAGTGAGTACGATGGATTCTTCTTTGCCAAACTTTCGATAGGCATAATGCATTCCATCTTCCAATTTTTCACCCGTCATTTTGAAAAAATCCTTAAATGAAGCCGTATTGAATTGTATGGCAGTGGATTGATTGGCCAATAATCCCCGCAAATTCGTTGCATTGTAAAGAATTCCGGAGTGTATGTCTTGGCGCATCACATCGATCAATTCGTGATCCATGACATCCATGTGAAACTCTTGGGAAATGTAATCTTTGGAAAGGGCGGGAGAGGAACTCTTCCCAACGGGCGGTAATTGGGCTGTATCGCCCACAAAGATTAGCTTATTTCCCGTATGTCCATTTTCAGGATTCGTGAATACATATTCAATTAAATCGGTTAAAAGACTATTCTGTCCAAACTCTGATTCATCCGTAATCATGGATGCTTCATCCACGATGAAAACGGTATTCGTCGCATAATTATTCATGCGTTGGAACACCAAAGCCCCCGAATTAGGATTGGAGACTTGTCGGTAAATCTTTTTATGAATTGTTGAGGCCTTCTTTTTGGAGTAATTGGCCATGACCTTGGCTGCCCGTCCGGTGGGTGCCAATAATTGGGTCTTGTAAGAAAAACTACCTAAAATCTTGATTAGAGTGGAAATTACAGTGGTTTTACCCGTTCCGGCATATCCTCGGATGATGAAGGTAAGCGGAGCCCATTCGTCTTCATTGAGGATGAAGGTGCTTAATTTATTGAATAATTCCGCCTGAGAAGGGGTGGGTTCAAAGGGGAATTTTTGATGCAATAAAAAAGCGGGACTCTTGGTGCTACTCATAAGGTGAAATTACACAATTGCATCCGTGATGGCAATCGAGTTTTCCATGGATAATGGACGGAATACATTAATTAGGCAAATTCGTTCATATTGATTGAGTTCTGAAACTAAAATATCAGTTTCTTCTACTTGATCTTCCACTAATAAGCGCGCTCTTGTCGTTCCCCAATGCATCGGTGCTTCCGGCGTATACCAAATCCCATCCTTTAAAAAGGCTAAATTCGCGATGGTGCAATCTTGGATGATCCCATCTTTATGAAAAATAACTTCATCTACCTCGGGATGTTGTTCCAAAATGCTCTGGAAAAAGCCTCTTTCTGCCCATTTGAATCCATAATCGATTTCCCCTGCATCAACCAATTTGAGCTTTTGAACATTTTTCGCAACATAGGGTAAGACTTCAATGGTCTGCGGATCTTCCGTGTAGGTGATTCGTAAACGGTGTATTCCTTGGCTAGGTATTTCGATTTTTGCGATTTCATCTGTTAAGTCAAAGGGCTCCCATTCCGGGAAAAAGGCATCAAATGTTTCATTAACGCGTAATTGATGAAAGTCCAGGTGTTGGGCTTTCCCGTCAGAAATGCAAATCGTTTCTAAGAATGAGAACATAGTTAAAAGGGTAGGTATACTTTTTGAATTAATTCCTCGTATTCTTTGCGTGGCTCGGAATAGACTGTAATTCCGCCGCCGCTTTTAAATATTTTTTGATCATTTCGCTGCTCGATAAAGCGTATCATGACTCCGGTATCGAGGTTTTTCCCATCGAATTCGCCCATAATCCCGGTATAAAATCCTCGGTCGTAATTTTCCGCCTCTTGGATCATCCTCATCGTTGCAGGTTTAGGTGCCCCAGTAATCGATCCTGCAGGAAGTAGGGTCTGTAATATTTGACCATATCGACCTTGTAGGTGGGGTAGCAAAGTGCCCGAAATGACGGAGGACATTTGCCAAAGATTTCCCTCGTGGGTCTTTACTTCATCGATGTATTTGTATTTCTCCACGCGAATGGGAAATGCAACTTGACTTAAATCATTCCGAATCAAATCCACAATCGTCGCATGCTCCGCCTGTTCCTTGGGATTATTTCGTAAGGCTTCAGGACCATCTTCAGCCGAGGATGTACCTTTCATGGGAAAAGAATAAATCTGATTATCCCGAATTTGAATAAAACACTCCGGCGAAAAGACGACAAATTGATTCTCAACATGCAATTTATAGGCTGCTTGCGCATAGGCAAAAATATCCCTTAAGTTGGCATCCGTATCAATCAGTGTCTCAGCTGTAAGATTCGCCAAAAAGCTGTCTCCATACCGCAAACCTTTCTGAATGATTTTGAATTTTGAAAGATAGGAATCGTAGGAAATAGGTTTCTTGTCAAAAGAAAATGATTGCTGGGGAGATTGATTCCCTTTTCGAATTTCTAGGTGAATTCCTAAACGTTCGGCATCCTCACGCGAACCCGCCCAAGCTTGGCTTTGGTCGTAATTGACAAAAAAGACGAAGGGGGTGCCTGAAATTCCCCATGCATCCAATTGTTCAGATACGTCTGTAAAGGATACATAGGGAATGTCGAGCATTCTATAAACAGTTTTGAGCTAATTCGATAACCTTAGGTAAACCGGCAGGATTTTGACCTCCAGCTGTGGCTAAAAAGGCTTGTCCACCGCCACCACCTTGAACCTCCTTCGCTAATTCACGAACAATGGTTCCGGCGTTGAAGGATTTGGCCTCAACTAAATCTTTGGAGATAGCCAATGCCAAACTTGCTTTACCCTCAATCTCGGCAACTAACAAACAGAATAAGCTTCCAGCTTCTGTTTGTAGATCAAATGCTAAATTCTTTAGAGCATCTGCATTGGGAACTGAAACTTGTTGGATAATGGCTGGTACATCTCCCTTTGTACTTATTTGCTTCAACAATTCCGTCTTCAATCCCGAAATTTCCTTGGCTTGGTAAGCCTGCACCGTTTTCTGGAGACTATTGCTTTGTTCGATTAATTGGCTAACCGCTTTAACCAAATCCTTCGGTGCCTTCAATAAATTGTTAAGCTCCGATAGAGTTGCCTCTTGTTCGCTCAAGAGCGCATAAGCTTGTTGGGACGTAATCGCCTCAATCCGACGAACCCCAGTTGCTACCGAGGTCTCCGTAATAATCTTACACAATCCGATTTCTCCCGTAGCCGGCACGTGTGTACCCCCACATAATTCCACCGAATAATTCTTATCAAATGTAATTACGCGGACAAAATCCCCGTATTTCTCACCGAACAAGGCCATCGCCCCTTTTTCTTTCGCTTGGGCGATTGGCACATTACGTTCCTCAAGCAAAGGGATATTTTCTGCAATTTTAGCATTTACCAATTGCTCGATTTGTATGATTTCTTCGTCTGTCACCTTTTGGAAATGGGAGAAGTCGAAACGCAAAAGCGATTCATTCACCAATGAACCTTTTTGCGCAACGTGCTTGCCCAATACCTCTTGCAAGGCTGCTTGCAATAAGTGTGTAGCACTATGGTTTTGCGTAATCGTCCGACGGCGGTTTACGTCTATCGTTGCGATAACCTCTTGATCGCTTGCTACTGTTTCGATTCGCGCATCGCTTAAAAAGTGCACGATCAAATCGTTCTCTTTTTTCGTATCTAGTACCTGAAGGCTGATTCCCGAATTTTTAAATGTTAATTGGCCCGTATCACCCACTTGTCCACCCGACTCGGCGTAGAATGGCGTCGTTTCTAAAACTACTTTGTATTGAACGCCACCTTTATTTTGAATCTTCTGATATTTAAGGACTTGTGTGCTAGTTTGGGTCTCATCATAACCCACAAAGGAAACTTCATCCCCTTCGCGAACGATTACCCAATCTTCCGCACTAGCTCCCGCATCTTTGCGTGAGCGCTCTTTTTGCGCTTGCAAAGCCTTATTGAATCCGGGTTCATCGATTTCCAATCCCTTTTCACGCGCAATCAAAGCAGTCAAATCGACCGGGAAACCATAGGTATCATTCAATTCAAATACATCATCTCCGGAAAGAACCTTGCCTTGGCAATCTTCCATTAATTTATCCAAACGGATCAAACCCGTAGAAAGCGTACGTAAGAACGATACTTCCTCCTCATAAATCACTTTCGCCACAAATGCCTCTTGAGCGATTAATTCATCGAATACGCCCGTGAATTGCTTGGCCAATAAAGGCACTAATTCATGCATAAAAGGCTCTTTGAATCCTAAATAGGTGTAGCCATAACGTACAGCACGACGCAAAATACGGCGAATCACATAACCAGCTTTCGCATTAGATGGCAATTGACCATCCGCAATACAGAAAGCAATCGCACGAATGTGATCGGCAATAACGCGCATTGCGATATCTGCCCATTGTTCTTGACCGTATTGTTTACCTGCTTTTTGAGCTAAATATTGAATAGTTCCTTGGAAAACATCAGTATCGTAATTCGATTGTTTGCCTTGAATCGCCATGCAAAGGCGCTCAAAGCCCAGTCCAGTATCCACGTGTTTGTTTGGCAAGGGAACTAAAGAACCATCCGCCATGCGCTCAAATTGCATGAATACGTTATTCCAAATCTCGACAACCTGAGGATGATCTGCATTGACCAAGGACTTACCCGAAACTTTGGCCACTTCCTCCGCATCACGTAAGTCGATGTGAATTTCTGAACAAGGTCCACAAGGCCCCGTTTCACCCATTTCCCAGAAATTATCTTTCTTATTACCGTAGATGATTCGATCCTCGCCAACAATCGCTTTCCAAATATCAAAGGCCTCCTGATCAAAAGGAACACCATCTTTTTCATCACCCTGAAACACAGAAACATAAATGCGATCCTTCGGTAATTTGAATACCTCGGTTAATAATTCCCAAGACCAGGTTAATGCTTCTTGCTTGAAATAATCGCCAAAAGACCAGTTGCCCAACATCTCAAACATCGTGTGATGGTAGGTATCAAATCCCACATCCTCCAAGTCATTATGCTTTCCAGATACGCGTAGACATTTTTGAGTATCCGCAATACGCTTCGAAGGAGGTGTCCCATTTCCCAAGAAAAAGTCCTTAAACTGCGCCATCCCTGAGTTATTGAACAAAAGGGTAGGGTCATTTTTCGCAACCAAAGGAGCTGATGGTACAATCAGGTGGCCTTTGGATTTAAAGAAATCTAAAAACTGTTGGCGGATCTCCGTAGAAGTCATTTTCGCTAATTTTGGGAATGGGTTGGTTTAATTGGCTCACTTGTTTATTTTTGTTTAAACAAGAATCACAAAATTAGTTTTTTTTGCTGAATTTTTGAACCAAATAAGGGCTTTTATGAATTTAGACAAGCAATATTATTCGATTAAGGAAGTTGCCGACATATTCAAGGTCAATCCGTCTAAATTACGCTATTGGGAAACGCAATTTCCTCATTTACTCCCCAAAAGAACTGGAAAAGGAATTCGAAAATATACCCCGGTGGATATTGAGAAGATTTCAGTGTTAGTGGATCTCATCGATAAACAAGGTTTGACCATTGAAGGAGCGAAATTAGCCATCAAGAAAAATGGTTCACCGAAGAATCCGAATCAGGCGGTCATCGACCAACTACTTGATATTCGTCAATTTTTACAAGTTATTTCGGATGATTTAGCCTAAATCTTCCTTTAGTTTGGTTTCGTAATGGAAGCCAACATGTATCCCGAAAAAGTCTATCAAATTGCCCTTTCTCGTATCCCGCAAATCGGTGTGGTTAATGCCCGTCGTTTAATTGCCTACACGAAATCTGCCGAAGCTATTTTCAAATCCTCATCTAGCGACTTACAGAGAATACCTCACATCGGACCCGTATTGGCGCATTCAGTTGCCCAACAGGGTTTATTGGCAGATGCAGAGAAAATCTTACATGCCTGTGAGAAAGCGAAAATTCAAACCTTGTTTTATACAGATACCCATTTTCCAGATCGGATGAAACAGATGTATGATGCGCCCATTATGCTTTATTATGCTGGAAATGTGGATTTAAACCAGGAACGTTTTTTGGCTGTGGTGGGCACTCGAAAGGCCACAGATTACGGTCGGCGAATTACCCATTCCCTCGTCGAACAATCGCAAGGATCTCAAACAACCTTCGTCTCCGGCCTCGCTTATGGTATCGATATCGAAGTACATAAACATTGCCTTCAATTGGGGATTCCGAATATCGCTGTACTCGCAGGAGGCTTTGAACATATTTATCCCGCGAAACACCGAAAATATTTGCAAGAGCTCGTATCGAATGGCGGCATTCTATCGGAACATCCGCTGCATCAAAAGCCTGACCCGCGCTTTTTTCCATTACGAAATCGAATCATCGCGGGGATGACCGATGCGACGGTGGTCGTGGAAGCCGCTGAGAAGGGTGGGGCACTCATTACGGCCGATTATGCGAATAATTATCACCGGGAGGTTTTTGCGATACCCGGTAATTTGGATAAGGTTTTTTCGGAGGGTTGTAATCGACTAATTCAAAAGAACAAAGCGGTGATTTATACCGATTTTCAAGCATTGTGTCAGCAGATGAATTGGGTACATGCGGACCAACAAGTCAAATCGAATAAGAATTTACAATGGTCACGCTTGACCGAGGAGGAAAGTGAGATTATGGCTTTCTTGGCTAGGAATGGGGAGACGAAATTGGATGCGTTGGCATGGAAACTACAAAAAAAAGTGACCGACTTAGCGGTCACTCTCTTGAATTTGGAATTTCAGGGATTGGTTAAATCCTTGCCGGGGTATATTTACCGACTAAAGAATTAAACACCCCAGGTGCTTGGGTTTACGCGCCAATCTTGCAAGGTTACTAATTGCGTATCAGATATATAATCTAATTTGATGGCTTCTTCAACTAATACATCGTAATTACTTAGCGTGACTAAAGGAATTCCTGCGTTTTGAAAATTCTGATCAGCAATTTCAAATCCATAGGTAAAGATGGCGACCATTCCCAACACTTCTACCCCCGCTTGTTGGAGCGCTTCTGCCGCCTTCAATGAACTTCCACCCGTAGATATCAAGTCTTCAATTAAAACTACTTTTTGACCCGGCTTCACAGAACCTTCGATTTGATTTCCCATACCATGTTTTTTCGGCTCGGGACGGACGTAGCAAAAAGGCAGATCAAGGAAGTCGGCCACTAAAGCACCTTGCGCGATACCCGCCGTAGCGACACCCGCAATGGCATCCACATCTTTAAAATATCCTTTCACAACCGCAGAAAGGCTGTTTTTGATATAGGTTCTTGCTTCGGGATCCGATAAGGAAATTCGATTATCGCAGTAGATGGGAGATTTCCAGCCTGATGCCCAAGTGAAGGGTTGGTCAGGACGTAGTTGAATGGCTTTGATGCGTAATAAATGCTGGGCTACTTCTTGTGAAATGGTCAAATTAGACATGCGATATCGTTTCTTTTATTTAAATACAAAAATAGTTTTTTCGGCTTATCTTATCATTATTTAATTCTATTTTTGCCAAAATTAAATTTCCCTAATGGTCATTTTTATTGACGATCGTCCGATCAAATTAATTAATCGCAAGAAAAAGCACTCCTATCCACCGATGGAGGATTTCGATGTGATTATTGATGCACGCTTAAAGCCGATCAAAATTGCCGATTTCAAAGGACACACCTGTTTATTAAACGTGAGTGTTGATCAAATGGAAAAAATTATTGAAGATTTACATGGGAAAAAGCCCTTTGATTTCCATTCACTTTATATCCTAACGAATATTAAACAAGCTTTAAAGTCGAAGATTTGTTCCTTGTATTCCGTTATTGAAGCAGCAGGAGGTGTTGTTCAAAATGAAGCAGATGAAGTTTTATGGATTTATCGTCTAGGTAAGTGGGACTTGCCCAAAGGGAAATTAGAAAAGAACGAGAAATTTAAGAAGGCTGCTGTGCGGGAGGTAGAGGAAGAATGTAATGTGAAGGCAAGCTTAGTCGATAAGATTTGCACGACTTATCATACGTACTCACACAAGAATCAACGAATCTTAAAGAAGACCAAATGGTATTCCATGCGTAGCAAGCATACGGCAAAATTGATTCCACAAGTTGAGGAGAATATCGAGAAAGTAGAGTGGTTATCTCCGCTAGCGATGAATAAGGCGGTTTCAGATACCTATTCATCCATTCGCTACGTGATGATTAAATTTCAAGAAGCTCAAATACCATCCAAGGTATAAGGTAAATATTGGTCGATCTTGCTTCCGTAACGATGCAAATCCCGAATAATCGTTGAGCTAATTGGTGCTAAATGTGGCGAGGTAATCAAAAAGACCGTTTCTAATTCCTCATTGATATGGCGGTTTACCTGTGAAATTGAGTTTTCGTACTCAAAATCGGTGGTGTTTCGTAATCCTCTGATGATGAATTTAGCGCCAACTTCTTTGGCGACATTGGCTGTTAGATTCTGGTAAGTTACCACGCGAACGGGTTTACCCGCAAAAGTCCTCTCGATGTAGCCTTTCATTTTTCCCAAATTGAAATAACGATTCTTATTGGAGTTTTGGCCGATACCGATGACGATTTCGTCAAATAAAGTCAGTGCGCGTAAGACGATATCCTCGTGTCCTTTGGTGAAAGGATCAAATGAGCCTGGGAAAAATGCGGTTCTTTTCATGAAAGTGGTATGTTCAATCGAATCAAATCATCGATGAGTTGCTGGTTCAAAGCATCCGGTCCTTGAATGCGGATACTCTCTTGATTCCATTGAATATCAAACGAATCACGAATGGAATGTAAATAATAAGCCAAAGCTAATTCATGTTCATAAGGAAACACATTGGCTAATTGCAATTTACCATGTTGGAAATAAAGGAAATAAGCCTTGTTCTCTTGCAAATAAACATGAATCCGGGGGTGAATGTATAATTTGGAGGCCTGTATTTCATTTCCAATAAGATGACTGTATTTGAGTTGAGCGAGGGGAAAAAGGCTAGCCAACTGATCTTTCCAAGTACTTGGGATTAAAAATAACAGGGTAGAATTTACCAATGGGCAAGGTTGCTCATGTAATTCCTGCTCATTCATGCAATGGTCTCCCAAAGCTTTTTCTAGGAATGCCACCCGATACAAGGGATCGTTGTATGCATTTGGAAGGAGTAAAAAATCAGCATGAATGATTTGGATGGATACTTCTTGATGAACCGACAGCCCTGTTGCAAAGAAATTAAGACGTGATTTAATCGCTTGATTTGCCTTTTTCCAAGCTACGATTTCTTCTCCAGGAAAACGGATTCCCTGCTCACTTACCTGTAAATTAAGGTCAGAGCTTTGTGGGGCTGAATTCGTGTAAGAAGATGTCTGCAAGGTTAATTCCATTCAAAGTGCCCGAAATTGCAAAAAAAATAGGACAATAGATAAAAAATAGAATTTTTTTCTAGCCTCAAAATGCCTAATTTTGCGCCTTATTTAATCCAATTCGTATGTTATCTGTATCGAACGTTTCCCTTCGCTTTGGGAAAAGAGTCTTATTTGAAGAAGTAAATATCAAGTTTACGGAGGGAAACTGCTATGGCCTTATTGGGGCTAATGGAGCAGGTAAATCCACTTTCTTGAAGATTTTATCGGGAGAAATTGAGTCTCAAACAGGTAGTGTTTCGATGAATCCAGGTGAGCGTATGTCCATCTTGAAACAGAATCACTTTGAATACGAAGAGTATCCTGTATTGCAAACCGTGATCATGGGTAATAAGCGGCTTTACGATATTATGCAGGAAAAGGATGCGATTTACATGAAGGAGGATTTTACGGAGGAAGATGGCAATAAGGCCGCGGATTTAGAAGCCGAATTTGCCGAATTAAACGGTTGGGAGGCAGAATCCGAGGCAGCTACGCTTTTGAGTGGCTTAGGGATTAAAGAGGATTTGCACTACACATTATTGCGTGATTTAAATGGTTCTGAAAAAGTAAAGGTGCTCTTGGCACAAGCGCTTTTCGGTAATCCGGATATTTTATTGCTGGATGAGCCGACCAACAACTTGGATATCGATTCGATCTTGTGGTTAGAAGGTTTCCTGCAAAATTTTAAGAATACGGTTATTGTGGTTTCTCACGACCGTCACTTCTTGGATAATGTGTGTACGCACATTGCCGATTTAGATTTTGGGAAAATTCAATTGTATGGGGGAACCTATACCTTCTGGTACGAGTCGTCTCAATTAGCTGCTCGTCAGCGTCAAGATCAAAACAAGAAGACCGAGGAAAAGCGGAAAGAATTGGAGGAATTTATTCGTCGATTCTCAGCCAACGTAGCGAGGTCGAAGCAGGCTACTTCTCGTCAAAAGATGTTGGATAAGTTGCAAGTGGATGACATTAAGCCTTCTTCGCGTAAGTATCCATTCATCAACTTCAAGCCAGAGCGCGAAGCGGGTGACCAATTGTTATCGGTTGAAAACCTATCTGCAACGACAGAAGATGGGGTTCCATTATTCACAAATGTGTCTTTTACGATCAATAAGGGTGATAAAGTAGCATTTCTTGCCAAAGATTCATTGGCGATTACAGCCTTGTTTGATATTTTGATGGGGGAGGCAAAACCCACTTCAGGTGAATTCAAATGGGGTGTAACGACCACACAAACCTATTTACCCAATGATAATGCCTCTTATTTTAAGGATGACTCCATGAATTTGGTGGATTGGTTGCGTCAGTATTCCGTGGAGAAAGACGAAAGCTTTATCCGTGGATTCTTGGGCCGTATGTTGTTCTCGGGTGAAGAGGCATTGAAGAAATGTACAGTGATCTCAGGAGGGGAGAAGCAGCGTTGTATGTTCTCGCGTATGATGTTATCTGGCGCGAATGTGTGCATTTTTGATGAGCCGACGAACCACTTGGATTTGGAATCCATTACCGCTTTGAATAACGGGATGGTTGAATTTACGGGAACGATTTTATTTACCTGTCATGATCACCAGTTAACCAATACGGTGGCAAATCGTGTCATTGAACTAGGTTCGAAATCGCATTTAGATAAGTTGATGACTTATGATGAGTACATCACGGATGCAACGGTCAAAGCGCAGCGTGCAAGTTTATAAGACCTAAAGCGAATAAAAAAAGCCTCGATGAAAATCGAGGCTTTTTTGTTTTCAATCGTTCGATTACAAAATGAATCGCGTCGAAAGGAAATTGGACTGTTGGTTCTCCACAATTTGGTTCACCAAATCCTTATTCAATTGATTCGCTTTCGTAGCTACTACGGTTCGGATTGAGAATGAACGCAAGGCGGCAGTTACCGATAAGGTTCCTTCTGCAGAATCCTTACGACCGGTGAAAGGGAATGAATCCGGTCCACGTTGGCATTGTGCATTAATATTCACACGCGAAACTTGATTTACCGTCTCATCGATTAACGCTGAAATTTGGTTTACATCGGTACCAAAGATCGCAACTTGTTGGCCGTGTGATGACTCGTGAATGTATTCAATCGGAGTCGAAATATCCTCAAAAGGTACAACTGGAACGACAGGTCCGAATTGTTCTTCATGCCAAACTTTCATTTTACTATTCACTGGATACAAGAGGGCAGGGAAGAAGATTGATTTGAAATTCTCGCCACCATGTGGATTCATGATTTTAGCTCCATGTAATTTTGCGTCTTCGATCAATTCTTTCAAATAGGCT
>JBJTMZ010000162.1:0-6594 GCA_046073805.1 Aquirufa sp. | reverse complement strand
GTAATCGCGACGGATTTTGAGGGGATGATTCGTGAGGGAGAAGAATTAGCTGAATTAGATGATAAAATTGTTGTTAAAATTCCAATGATTAAGGACGGAATTAAGGCACTTAAGTATTTTTCTAATCGTGGTATCAAAACAAACTGTACCTTGGTTTTCTCGGCAGGCCAAGCATTATTAGCTGCCAAAGCGGGTGCAACGTATGTTTCTCCTTTCATCGGCCGTCTAGACGATATTTCATTTGATGGGATGGATTTGATCGATCAAATCCGTGTCATTTACGATAATTATGAATTTGATACACAGATTCTTGCAGCATCCGTTCGTCATCCAATTCACATCATCAAGTGTGCGGAAATTGGAGCTGATGTGATGACAGGTCCGTTGTCTGCCATGTTAGCATTATTGAAACACCCATTAACAGATAGTGGATTGGCGACATTCTTGGCTGACCACGCAAAATCTAACCAATAATTTTAATTTATGTCTGTACTTTCTTTTGAAAATGTTCATATTTCTCATGAGGGAATCCCTACATTGACAGATGTTTCGTTAACGGTAGGTGCAGGTGAATTTTATTATTTAATTGGTAAGTCGGGCTCCGGAAAAAGTACTTTCTTTAAAGCTATTTTTGGCGAGTTGGACATTGATTCCGGAACGGCTCAAGTGGCTGGATACGACTTGATTAGCATCAAAAATAAGGATATCCCTTTTTTGCGTCGAAAGCTTGGTTTTGTGTTCCAAGATTTTCAATTATTGACCGATCGAAATGTAGAGGCTAATTTGGCCTTTGTTTTGGAGGCTACAGGCCATCAGGACAAAGTAGAAATTAAATCCCGTATTGAGGAAGTTTTAGCGAAGGTCGGTATGTCGAATGCCATTCACAAGCGTGTACACAAGCTATCTGGTGGAGAACAACAACGTATTGCGATCGCCCGCGCACTCTTGAACAATCCCGTATTAATTTTAGCGGATGAGCCAACAGGGCACCTAGACCCTGAGGTGAGCTTGGAAATCATGGAATTGTTTAGGCAGTTGACCCTTGCAGGTACGTCGATCATCATGGCAAGCCACGACTACCATACCATTCAACGCGTTCCTGGGAAAATCTTGAAGTGCGAAGGCGGTAAAATTGTCCCTGTAAGTTCCCTTTAATTACTTTCCCGTCAAATAAGTCACTGGAATGATACATTCTTCCAGGGATATTCCACCATGCTGAAAGGTATTTCGGTAATGGTTAACATATTGATTGTAGTTGTTCGGGTAAGCAAACATGTAGTCCTCCTTGCTAAATACATAGGACGTTGAAACGTTCGGCTTGGGAAGAAATAATTGTTCGGGTTTCCGACAAACCATCATCTTACTTGAGGCATCCCAATTCAAATTCTTTCCTTGCTTGTAACGTAGGTTGGTATTCGTATTCCGATCACCAATTATTTTTATCGGGTTTTGAACTCGAATCATACCATGGTCCGTCGTGATGATCACACGACCTTTTTTCTCCGCGATACGCTTTAAGAAATCGAATAGGGGTGAATGTTGGAACCAACTCGCCGTTAGGCTTCGGTAGGCCGACTCATCCGGCGCCAATTCCTTAATCATAGCCATATCAGTCCGCGCATGTGAAAGCATATCAACGAAATTATAGACCACCACATTGAGTTGGTTGGTCAACAAACGATTGAAATTGTCGACCAATTGTTTCCCTTGATACTGATGTACAATCTTATGATAAGAGGCCTTGGCATCGATGCGAAGACGCTTTAATTGTTCATTGAGGTAAAACTCCTCGTGTTGATTGTATCCCTCTTCATCTTCCGAATCCCCTAAATCAAATACCCATTTATCTGGATAATTCTTTTGAATTTCCATCGGCATCATTCCGGCAAAAATGGAATTTCGAGCGTAGGCTGTGGTTGTTGGTAGGATTGAATAATAGGTTTTCTCATCCTCCACTTGGAAATAATCTTGAATAAAGAGTTCCAGGGTCTTCCATTGGTCGTAGCGTAAATTATCGACGAGGATAAAGAAAAGGGGGGATTTGTCATTGATGCGTGGGAAAACATGTTTACGCATCATCAAATGACTCAATACAGGCGTATCTACATCTGGTTTTTGCAACCACGATTCGTAGGAGTTCTCAATAAATTTACTGAAATGAACATTGGCCTCTGTTTTTTGGCTGATTAAAACCTCCGACATGGATTTGTTCTCCGTCTGATCGATTTCCAATTCCCAATAGGTCAATTTTTTATAAATTTCTGCCCATTCAGCCGCGTTTAAACGGTCTTGGTAGCGCATCGACAGTTCCCGAAATTCTTGTTGGTAACTTAAATTCGTTTTCTCCTCCTCCAAGCGTTTCTTATCAAAAATCCGTTTTACGGATAGGAGTAATTGATTGGGATTCAGGGGCTTAATCAAATAATCAGCAATTTTGGAACCGATGGCATCTTCCATGAGCTCTTCCTCCTCTGATTTGGTAATCATGATGACGGGAAGATTGGGGCGAATTTGTTTGATGGCAATCAGAACTTCTAAACCGGTCATTCCGGGCATGTTTTCATCCAAGAACAAGACATCGAATTTTTGCTTATTTACTAAGTCGAGCGCATCGGCTCCTGAGTTCACCGCAGTGACTTGATAGCCTTTGTTTTCTAAGAAGAGGATATAAGGAGTTAATAAATCAATCTCGTCGTCGGCCCACAGAATGGAATAGTTCATGCTTTTAAATTTATCTTCTAAACGAATCTTTGGGGAATTATTGCCTCGGAATCCTTAAAAAATGTTAATACCCAAAAGGTTTATTGCAGGCTAAATTTAACTAAATTTGTGCAGGCTTTCATTGCAACTATGTCAAATAATTCTCCCATCACCTTTTCGGATTCGGCCCACGAAAATCTTTTTGCTTTAGTTGAGCAAGGTAAAATGCCGGAACCGTTTTTACGTGTCGGTATGCGCGGAGGAACCTGCGGGGGAACTTATGTTTTAGGTTTTGATCAAAAGACCGAATTTGATGAAGAGTATCTCATTCAGGAAATACCAGTGGTAATCGATAAGCGCCAATTATTATTTGTATTAGGCACAGAGATAAGTTTTGAGCCCAGTGCCAATGGATTCTATTTACACAAACCAAACGCCGTCTAATGAAGTTTGCAGCTATTGATATCGGTTCCAATGCCGCTCGTTTACAGATTTCCAGTGTCTTGGAAAACGAGGGTATGATTAGTTTTAAGCGCGTGGAATATGTGCGTTTTGCCCTACGTTTGGGACATGATGTGTTTAGTGAAGGGGTCATTTCTCCGGAATCTGAGGTGCGGGTATTCAAGTTGCTGCATGCCTATAAACTATTGATGGATTTGCATGAGGTGCAGGATTATGCCATCTGTGCGACGTCAGCCATGCGGGAGGCAGCGAATTCCGCGGAATTGGTGACGCGAATCCATAAAATTTTGGACATGAAGATTCAGATTATTGATGGTGCTAGGGAAGCCGAATTGATTAACGACGTAGTCGTAAAATCCTTGAATCCCAAGAAAAACTACCTTCATATCGACGTAGGAGGAGGTTCCACCGAATTAAACTTTTACCGCAATCAAGAAAAATTTGCCTCAAAATCCTTCAAAATTGGCTCTGTTCGTTTATTGGAGGGGAAAGAGAAAGAGGGAGATTGGGACAAAATGAAACGCTGGATTTCATTGCAAATGGAATCCATCAAAGGTCCCGTGTTGGCTGTAGGTACCGGTGGAAATATCAGTAAACTCTACAATCTTTCTACGCAAGTTAGTGATGATAAGACGATGGATTTAGCTGAATTAAAGCGTATTGCTAGCTACATCAGTTCTTTTACATACGAAGAGCGAGTGAATAAGCTCCGCTTGAATACAGACCGTGCCGATGTCATTGTTCCGGCTGCGTCTATTTATTTAACGGCCATGGAATTAGCGGGTTGTCAGTCAATATTTGTTCCTGATTTGGGATTGAAAGATGGTATCATACAGTTGTTACATGAAAGAATGCAACAGCGTAAAAGATCAATCAGCTAGTCGATACAAGACACCCATGGAAAGTATCTGAGAAAACTGCCAGTTCGGATCTTGGTCATAATCTTTGAACAAGACAGCTTGCAAGTTTGTGCTAACGTATTTATTCACCTTCATCGTGAAATTTGCATCCAATCGATGTACAATTCCATTCGAATAACCCATTCGGAAATAATCAATCAAGGCAGAATAACGTGCCTTCATATTGATATTTTGAAAAATATCCTTCTCGATATTCATTAGGTACTGAAAGACGAATTGGTTACGGATATTGTCACCAGGCTTCTCTAGACCATAAAGCCCCGCTTTGGAAATTCGTTCATCAAAAACAAAGGTTTGACGTAAACTACCAATACCGATTCGCGTGTAAAACGATTTGTCCGGGTGAAATTCAAAACCCATGGAAGAGGTCAAATAAGCCGGTGCAAAAATATTCGAAACCAAAGAGTCAACGGGTTCGCCCACCTTGTTCTTTTTGCCATATTCAAAACCCTGGAAAAATTGGGAGGAGAAGTTGGTCGATCCGTAAAAATCCCATTTCGGACTTATTCGATAACCCGCTTTAAATTCGTAAAAAATGCGGTCTACGTTTTTACGCAGGCTTTGTGTGCGGTTTTGTAGAAAACCTACTTGTAAGTTTAAATCACTGTTTAGGCGCCAATTATTGTTGTTTACTTTGGCGGAATGATTTAGGAACCAACCAATGGCAAAGGTATTGGTACCTCCTCCTTTCCAGTTATCACTAAAACTCGATTGATTAATGTTGATACCCGTGTTGAAATCTTTTTTCCACTTGTTGGCTAAACTATCCGCTACCACCTCCGCACGAGATGGCAGACAGGCGCAAATGAATAAGGTCAACAAGGCTATTCTTTTCAACATGTCACAAAGGTACGAAAAGGTTTTGTCCTAATTAGTGGGAATTGTCGGCTTTTGAAAACCAAATCTTAACGGTCGATTGGAATTTCTCGCCGGGAGCTAAAATTCTTAGGCCATCTCCTGTGTTGAACGCATCGGTATTAGCGGTCATGGGTTCAATCGCTAAGCAATTTTCATTTTCAGGGGCAAAGACGACCAAGAATGGGAAGTCATTACTTGATTGCTCAAGTGTTAATTTCGTTGTGCCATTTTCAAATACCGTTAAATGCTTATCCATTGGCTTTAGCCTAAATACATTATCCAGCGTCTCTTCTCCTAAATTGACACCATGGCTTGCATCATAATACTCCTCCCGCAAGGGAATCATTTGGCTATCCGAATGAAATTTGCTGATGGAATCGAAACGAATAGTCCAGTCGGCCAATTCACCTGCTGGTAAACGAAAATAGGGGTGCCAACCGCATGCAAATGGCATGTTCCCGTCTCCCGTATTTTTTGCTTCAAATTGCAAATGGAAGACGTTGTTCGCATCGAATTCGTAGGTCAACGCAGTCTCAAAAGGGAACGGATAGGCCTTCTCTTCGGCTTGGTATGCATAGCGTACAATGGCTTTGCTACCTTCTATTTGATAGCTAAATGGCTTTCTGGCTAGTAGGCCATGAATCGCATTCCCTAAATTTTCTTCGTTGATCGGTAATTGATAATTCCGCCCTTCAAAGGAATAGTTGCCGTTGCGTACGCGATTAACCCATGGGCTCAACAAAGCGCTCGGATGATAGGGGTTTGTTGCCAATGGAAACTTTTTGGCAAATGGTATTTTCATCAAATCATCGCCCGACCAGTTTAATTGGCTTAACATGCCTCCAACGGAGGGAATTATTTCGAAATAAGCCGATTGATCAGCGCTTTTAACCTGTATTATTTCCATATTGTTTTGTCTTCAATACCCATGCCGTATAGGGCAAAATCATATTTAACGGGGTCATTGGGGTCTAATTGTCGTAAAACATCCGTTAGTTCCAAAGCCTTTTTCCAGTTGGTCGGCCCAGGTTCAATCAATTGCAAGCTCTCTGCAGTTCGAAGTGCATGCACATCCAAAGGGCAAACCAATTGATGCGATTTAATCTGATTCCAAATTCCGAAGTCAACGCCCGCGTCATCTTTTCTGACCATCCAACGTAAAAACATGTTGATGCGTTTGCATGCGGAATGTTTAGCGGGTGATGCAATGTGCTTCTGGGTCCGTTGAGGAGCGAATTCATCATCAAAAAAATGCTTGTAGAATCGGTTAATCGCTTGCTCTACCGTGCTTTCGTTGGCCTGATATTTCTTTGTAAATGCCGATTCTAAACTTTCTGACATCGAATAATGGCGCTTGAAAAATTGAATAAAGTACAAGGCATCTGTCGCATTAAATGTTCGATGTTTAAAACTCAAAAATCGCTTCAAATCGGGCGCTTGATGTTGCATGATGAATTGATATGGGCTACCATCCATCAAGTCGATCAACTCATGGGCTTTGGAGATGATGGTTTTCCGTTGGCCCCAGGCCAACATAGCCACCCAGAACCCCATGATTTCAATATCCTTTTTTTGACTAAACAAATGTGGGATTTGAATGGGATCGTGTTCAATAAAACGCTTGTGATTGAAAAATTGGAATTTGGATTCCAAT
>JBJTMZ010000161.1:0-16885 GCA_046073805.1 Aquirufa sp. | reverse complement strand
AATTCCCTTTACACGTTGAAATTCAAGCAATCCCCACCGACCCAGTAAATTTAAATCACCCTCTACGTGATGAAGTATCTCCCGTGCTAAATCCAGAGCGGAACGTTCCCGTATTCCAGTTCCAATCAGAATCGCTAATACTTCCTCTACCCGCAAGAGGTCTTTCCCTTGTGCATATAAAATTTGTCGGGGCTGATCCGACACCTGTAAATCCTGAATCTTTTGATAAGCCATGTACGAATGTACTGCCTATAAACAAGAAAACCCCGCTGTGTGCGGGGTTTATCAAGTACCTGATAATAAGGAATTAAGCTGCGATTTTATTCGCCAACTTCGCTAATTTTGATTTCTGATTAGCTGCCTTATTTTTATGAATGATGTTCTTCTTTGCTAATTTATCCAACGCAGAAGACACTTGCTTGAACAAGTCAGATACAATTGCCTTATCAGTCGTCAATCTCAATTTCTTGATCAATGTACGAGTTGATTTGTGTTGGTAACGATTGCGCAAACGCTTAGATTCATTTGCCCGAATACGCTTTAGTGCTGATTTATGATTTGCCATTTTTTAAAAAAATTCTCTTTTCTGTAAAATTGAATTGCAAAAGTAAGTAAAAGGTTTAGAATTTACAATACTACCATTAAAAAAAGCTAATGAAATATTTATTCACATGTCTGTTTTTTTCCCAGCTCATCTATGCAAATCCGAATTGGGGTTTTTACGCACATAAAAAAATCAATAAGCTGGCTATTTTTACTCTCCCTTCTCCCCTCGTCATATTTTATAAACGGCATGTGGACGAAATTGAACGGATGGCGGTTCTACCCGACCAGCGACGTCACAGCATGGATCAAGAAGCTGCTCGCCATTACATCGACTTAGATCAGTACTCCATCTCAGAAATAAAATATCGTTCCTGGGAAGAAGTCTGTTCACGCTTTCCACCCGATACTTTATCGGCGCATGGAATAGTCCCCTGGAATATCCTAACATACTATAAAAATTTAACGTATGCCTTTGCCAAAAAGGACACCATCGCCATTGTAAAACTATCTGCGGAATTAGGGCATTACGTGGCTGATGCGCATGTTCCTTTACATACGACATCGAATTATGACGGCCAAAAGACCAACCAGGTAGGTATTCATAGCTTTTGGGAATCAAAAATACCCGAATTATTGCAAGAAGAACTAGATGATTGGATAGGACCTGCAACCTATATCAAAGAGCCATTAAAGGCTTGTTGGGATTGGATAATTGAATCCCATAAAATGCTACCTCACTTATTCGAGGAAGAAAAGCAATTATCTTCATCCACCCCCGATTCAAAGAAATACGTTCATAAACAACGGGGAATGATTCTAGAGAAAACCTATACATCAAAATACATAGCGGACTACCACAAACGCCTTGATAATCAAGTAGAAAAACGATATCGTTCCTCCATCAAACACGTGGCAGATTTATGGTATTCCGCTTGGTTGCAAGCCGGAGAGCCTGAATTCCAATAAATTTATGCAATTTTACAGCATGAATGTAGCGAAATTTGTCCAATTAAAGCACGGGAAAGATGCCCCAGTCAAACGTTTTCACCCTTGGGTTTTCTCAGGCGCGATCATTAAACAAAGCCCCAATCTACAAGATGGCGACTGGGTCAATGTATATAGCAGTCGGGAAGAATTCCTAGGCACCGGCCATTTCCACCATGGAAGTATCGCTGTCAAAATCATTTCGTTTGAAGCGATCGAATCAAAATCAGCCTTTTGGGAAAAACGCATTCAAAATGCGTGGGATTTACGCAGCCTACTTCCTTTAAAGGACACGAACGCCTTTCGCTTAATTCATGGAGAAGGAGACGGTTGTCCAGGCTTGATTATGGATCTCTATAAAGATGTCATCGTATTTCAAGCGCATACCATCGGAATGCACCGCGACCGAGATGAGATTGTCGAGGCCATCAAAAATGTACTTGGCAAAAAAATCAAGGCCATTTACGATAAAAGCAAAGAGACTTTACCGACAGAATATGCACAAAGCGTTACGAATACCTTTGTATTTGGCGAAGTGAAAGTTCCATATACGGTCAAAGAGAACGGGATTTCCTTTTCAATCAATTGGATCACCGGACAGAAAACGGGGTTCTTTATCGACCAGCGCGAAAACAGAGCCTTATTGGCCCAATACGCGCCTGGAAAATCCGTTTTAAATACCTTCTGTTATTCAGGTGGCTTCTCCCTTTATGCACTCAAAGCGGGTGCAGCATCTGTGATTTCATTGGATGCATCCGCCAAAGCGATCGATTTGGTTAACGCCAATATCGAATTAAATAAAATGCAGGATTTGAACCATCAAGCGATCGTAGGCGAGACACTCCCCTATTTAAAAGCCAACGAAGATGAATTTGACATCATCGTGCTAGATCCTCCTGCCTTCGCCAAATCCATGAACGCCAAACATAAAGCCTTACAGGGCTATCAAAAGATTAACGAATTGGCTCTGAAAAAGATTAAGAAAAACGGCTTATTGTTCACCTATTCATGTTCGCAGGTGATTACGCGTGACTTATTCTACAACATGCTTGTCGCCGCTGGAATCGCTGTAGGTCGGGAGATACAAGTCATTCATCAAATGACACAATCCCCTGATCATCCGATCAACTTGTTTCATCCGGAGAGTAATTACCTCAAAGGCTTTGTCCTAAAGGTCTTGTAACAAAAAAGGCGCTGAATATATCAGCGCCTTTTTGATTAGTCAACGAATCGGAAAATTCGGGACCAGCGTATTTTGTTCCAAGAGAAGAGCGGCTTGTTCGGGTCTATCGACATCCAGACAAAAACGGCTTTCCCTACGATATGATCCGCGGGAACAAATCCCCAGAATCGCGAATCCGCTGAATTATGGCGATTATCTCCCATCATGAAGTAATAATCTTGTTTAAAAGTATAGCTCGTTAATACCTTGCCATCTTTCAACAATTTATCCCCCGCTAAGGTAATTCCCGTATTCCCCTCGTAATTGATAATGGCTTCCTGGTAAAGCTTCGTATTTTTTCGATCTAACGTAACCGTCCAACCTTTTGCCGGAATCTTTAATGGGCCATAAAAATCACGATTCCATTTAAAATCTACCGTATCATGCGGGAACATATCGATAAAAGTAAGCCCTTTCGGATCTTTAAATGCCTCCAAATCAAATGATTTCGGCCAAGGAAGCGCTTTAATTTCATCTATATGCTTTTGGGATGTATTCATTTTATAACCAGCTAATTGATTCAAAGAATCAGCTAATGGCAACCAATCCGCTGAATCATAGCTCGCATCCGGTGAATTACGAATTCCATACTCCTCAAAAAACTTCTCATCCAAATTTTCCTTTGTCTTCATGAAAACAGGATGCTGCATCCGTTCAGGGTTTTCCATCGCCTTGTTATTCACAAATACCTGTTGGTCCCTAACTTCCAACACATCCCCTGGCAATGCCACACAACGCTTCACATAAAATGTTCGTAAATCCACAGGAGCATCCCCATCTTCAGAAAAATTGGGAACATTAAATACCACAGCATCCCCTTGTTTAACCGAAGAAAAACCCGGTAAACGGTAAATAGGCAATTGTAGCCAAGATAAATACGAAGGTAAATTGGTAAACCAAATCTTCTGATGCGTTAATGGTAATTGCAAGGGTGTCTTGGGTGTTCTGACTCCGTAGTGCATTTTACTCACGAATAGAAAATCTCCAACCATCAAAGAACTCTCCATCGAAGGTGTCGGAATCGTATAGGCTTCAAATAGGAAAAATCGAATTAAGGTAGCAGCCACGACCGCAAATACGACGGAATCAAGCCATTCTCTAAATGCTGATTTTTGCTTTGGCTTAGGGCTTTCTGTTTGTTTCATGAATTCTTATATAAGTATTTATCAATTAATTCTTGTGAGGGCTTATAAATGTAAGGATGTGGGAATCCATTTTCGATAAACGTAGGGTCTTGCATGTTCGTGTAACGGAAGTGGCAAGACCAACGAATCTCATTGTTCGTTATCTTCCCAGACTCATGCACTAATAAGGTCGAAAATATAGCTACATCCCCTAATTTCATTGCTTTTTGAACACGTGGATAGGATGAACGATCAAAATCAACTTCCGCAAAACCATTTTCAATGCGATCAGTCAGTGGGCCTAACTTATGCGAACCCGGATAAAAAACAACCGGTCCATGCTCAATGTCCAAATCCATCAAAGGTAACCAAACGACAACCGAGTCGTCGGATGCCAACATCGATGTCCAATCTTGATGCAAAGGCGTTTTGTAAAAATGCTCCGACTTGGCAAGTGAAGGGTGATTGAAAAACAAAACAGGACGTGTGCACATCAAAGGATGTTCCAGGCCTAATTCCTTTAACAATTCAATCAATTTCGGATTTACGGCCAATTGGTATAATTCAATCAAACCACTCTGAATCATTTTGCCACAGGAAATAAATTCCTCCAAATGATTCTCAAAAAGTGTCTGCATTTGAGTCAAATAATCCCCCTCAATACCAAATCGTTTGAATTGTATATCGAAAATAGCCTTAGCTGCCTCTTGGATTCGACGAATCAAACTCGGGTCAAAAAGCCCCGGTAGGATAATCAACCCATCCTCTTTCAATTGTTTTTTTAATGCAAAATGGTCCATATAATTTACTTTAATAGATCATCCATTCCTAAAACTCCTTTTTTATCTTTTACCCATTCGGCTGCAATAACGGCTCCAAGTGCAAATCCTTCCCGACTGAACGCCTCGTGCGTTATTTCAATCTGATCAACCTTGGAGATATACTTAACCGTATGAGTTCCTGGAATGATCGATTCACGCTGTGACCAAATCGCAACTTCATTCGCAGCTGGAATTTCATTGTTTACCCATTTCGTTTTCGAAGGATACGCATCAATAATTCCCTCAGCAATTGTGATCGCCGTTCCTGACGGGGAATCTTTCTTTTCCAAATGATGAATCTCATTCGTATAGATATCATATTCAGGATGTCCTGCCATCAGTGCGGCCAAGGTCTTATTCAATTTGAAAAATAAATTTACGCCGATGGAGTAGTTGGAGGCATAAAAAAATGTCGACTGATGCTTTTCCGTAGCTGCTTCTACCTCAGCTTTTTTCTCTAACCAACCCGTCGTTCCACAAACCACCGGAATTTGCTTTTCGATGCAAGTCATAATGTTGGCGTATGCCGAAGCCGGATTAGAGAATTCAATCGCCACATCCACGTCTTGATTGGATAATTTAGCTAAATCCGATTGATTGTCCACATCGATGCGCGCAACGATTTGGTGACCACGGCCAGCAGCCAGGCGCTCGATCTCCTTTCCCATTTTTCCATAACCAATCAATACAATTCTCATCTCACTCATTTTTTAAAATTAAACGATAAAGTTAATCCAGACACCAAACCTTGTGACAAAGGGTCGAAATCCATGATTGGTTTAACGCGCATGCTTAAATCATCAGACACATCGAAGGTCTTCAAATGAGCACTCACATTCGCATCTACAATATTAAATGCCCACGCTAAAGCCATTCCAATGTACGTAAAATCACGATTTCTACGAAATCCATCATTAATTCGCTTTAATTGATTCACGTCTAAATCTCGGGTTACACCATCCTCATAGGGCACCGGAACGGTTGTTGGCGGTTTATAAGTAGGATCATCCGGATGCGGAGATACCACGTAGTAATACTCCCGGTATTTCTTGTAACGAACATGATTGTAATTGGCAATCATACCCAAGGTCACAAATGCACCGGCGACTAAAGGTAACTTCCAATACTGACGGTTGTAATATTGTCCCCACCCCGGAATCATGAGCGATTTCAACGTAGCTTGTCGGGGAATGATTTTATAAGGCTTTTTTACCGGAACAACTGTGTCCTTTTTAATTTGTACCAACGAGTCAATCCCATCCGCAAATAACTTGCCTGAAAACAATACAGAAAACAGCACCAACGTAATTAGACGCATATATTAAGACTGAATGGCAGCTAATACCTTCAACAATTCCTCTTTCGATTTAAAGACAATTTTCATTTCCCCTTTTCCCGCTTCATTCATCTTCAAGGAAACAGGCGCCTTGAAAAATTGAGTCAATTGACCTTGCCATTGCCGTAAATCATTCGCGTCGATGGACGTTTTTCCTCCACTGGGTTGGTCCGTTGCGGGAGTTGCCGATTGACGAACAGCATCCTCTAAACGTCTCACCGACCATTCTTCGGAAATCGTCTTTAAGAACAGTTGCTGCTGAATCTCCGTATTTTCAACCGAGATCAAACAACGTGCATGCCCCATCGAAATTTTATTATCACGAATCGCTACCTGAATGTGCGGTGGCAATTTCAATAAACGCATGTAATTAGTTACCGTTGAACGATTCTTTCCGACACGTGCACCCAAATCCTCTTGACGCAAGTCACACTCTTCCATCAAACGCTTGTAAGAAAGGGCAATCTCGATGGCATTCAAATTTTCACGTTGAATGTTTTCAATCAAGGCCATCTCAATCATTTGCTGGTCATCAGCCGTCCGAACATACGCCGGAATGCGTACCAAACCCGCAATTTTGGAAGCCTGTAAACGACGCTCCCCTGAAATCAATTGAAACTTACGAGGCGCCACCTTACGAACGGTAATCGGCTGAATAATACCCTGTACACGAATAGATTCAGCCAAATCTTGTAAAGCTTCTTGTTCAAAATATTCACGGGGTTGGTATGGATTTGTTTCGATAAACTCCAATGGAATCTCCTCCATCAAGTTCACCCCATCCAAGCCACCGAGCGAATCGGCACCCTGACGCGCGGAACTTTGAAGGTTCTCTGAATCCTCCAACAAAGCCCCCAAACCTCTTCCTAATCCAATACGCTTCTTATTTGCCTCCTGCTTGCTGCTCATCTAAAATTTTGATCAAATGGTTTGTAATAGGCCGTTTTTCTGGATAATCTCCTTGGCTAAATTCAAATAACTAATCGCTCCCTTACTATCTGCATCATGTAAAATGGCAGGAATTCCATAACTCGGGGATTCCGACAATCGAATATTTCGTGGAATAATGGTCTCAAAAACCATATTCTTAAAATGCGAATTCACCTCATTAACAACCTGATTTGATAAGCGTAAACGCAAATCATACATGGTCAATAAGATTCCCTCAATGATTAATCCGGGATTCAATCTCGATTGAATAATCTTAATCGTATTCAACAATTTACCCAATCCTTCCAGGGCATAATACTCGCATTGCACCGGAATAATCACGGAATCAGCAGCCGTAAGACTATTAATGGTAATTAAACCTAAAGATGGCGAGCAGTCCATAATGATAAAATCATATTGGTCCTTAATGCCCGACAAGGCCTCTTTCATCTTTCCTTCCCGGTTCGTCAAATTAATCATTTCAATCTCCGCTCCCACCAAATCAATGTGTGAAGGAATAATATCCAAAAAGGGCACTTCGGTTGCTAAAATACTTTCTGAAACCGTAGCAATCCCCACCATGCATTCATAAATGCTCCGACTCACCTCTTTGGGATTGAACCCGAGACCCGAAGTCGAATTCGCCTGGGGATCAGCATCAATCAAAAGCGTTTTAAATTCCAATGCAGCTAAACTCGCAGCTAGATTAATAGCTGTCGTGGTCTTACCTACACCGCCCTTTTGATTTGCAATCGCGATAATCTTACCCATGAATGAATTGAACTAAATATTCGTTAACGAATGAACCAACAATATTACGAAAAAGGTTTCACATCTTTTTTCAATTTGGACCATCAAACGATGAAATTTTATCAATCATATCATGCTTGATTTAAACAAAGATATTTTAACTTGCCAACCGATTATCAGCAACCTATTATGACACAAAACTCTACCGCACACCCAAAAGGATTGTATGTACTGTACTCCACCGAGATGTGGGAGCGATTCAATTTTTATGGCATGCGTGCCATTCTTTCGCTCTTTTTAGTTAATGCTTTGGCATTTAAACAGAATGAAGCGTCCATTCTTTACGGAGGATTTCTAGGCTTAAGCTACTTAATGCCCATGATCGGGGGATATGTTTCCGATCGATACTTGGGAAATCGAAATTGCATCATTTTAGGTGGATTGGTCATGTCGATTGGTCAATTATTCCTCTTTAGTTCCGCAAGTACCTTCCAAACAAATTTCTCCATGGCCAGCCTGTTTATGTGGATTGGCTTGTTATTCCTTATTGTGGGAAATGGTTTTTTCAAACCCAACATCTCATCGATGGTAGGCTCCCTTTATCCCAAAGGTGACAGTAGGCTAGACTCTGCCTTCACCATCTTTTACATGGGAATCAATACGGGCGCCTTCCTCGGCATGTTGATTTGCCCGATGGTTGGCGACATTAAAGTTGACGGGGTACGAAATGTAGAAGCCTTCAAATGGGGTTTCTTAGCGGCTGGTTCAGCTATGTTATTAGGAACCATCTTATTCCATTTCCTAAAAAATAAATACATCGTTGACCCCAATGGTCAAGCAGTAGGCCTAAAACCTGTTTTCAACAATCAAACAAAAACGGACGAAGAATCGGAAAAGGCGGAATTTTCCACAAAATCGATCCTGACAACCGTCGGCCTATTCATCGCCCTCGTATTTGGAATCCATTTTTACATTGTATCCGAGGAAGCCAACCCCATCAAAGACTGGATCTATCCCATTATCTATTCTTCAGGAATTAGTCTAGCCTTCTTAATTCTGACCGATAAGACGCTCACCAAAATTGAGCGCGATCGCATTTGGGTGATGTATATTATTGCCTTTTTTGTCATGTTTTTCTGGTCGGCTTTCGAACAAGCCGGATCGTCATTAACCTTTATTGCCGACCAGCAAACGGATTTAAATTTCTTCGGAATCGAATTACCGCCAAGCTCTGTCCAAAATGCAAATTCCATTTTCATCATATTATTGGCGCTTCCATTCAGTTATCTATGGGTTCGTTTGCAGAAAAGAGGCATTGAACCGAATTCCCCTACAAAACAAGCGATTGGCTTACTATTGTTAGCGATTGGATACTTAATCATCGCCAACCAAGTAAAGGATTTAGGAACAGGTAAACTAGGTGTTGTATGGTTTTTTGTGATGTATTTATTTCACACAATGGGAGAAATTTGCTTATCGCCTATAGGACTTTCATTGGTATCCAAATTAGCGCCTAAAAGATTCTCGTCATTGTTAATGGGAGTTTGGTTTATTGCCAATGCGGCGGGTTATGCACTCGCAGGAACATTAGGTGCCTTATTACCTCCTACGAAAATTGAGGCAGGAGTAGCCCTACCAAGCTTTCTTGGATTTGAGATTCACAATTTATACGAGTTCTTCATGGTGTTTGTCATTTTAGCGGGATTAGCGTCCATCTTGATGTACATATTAGCCGTAGGACCTCTTAAACGAATGATGCACGGCATCAAATAAGTAGACTATGCACGGACCTGATCATCATTTACACGAAAAACATTTAAAAAGCTCCGACTTCATCACGGACATGGTGATTGGAATGTCGGACGGCCTAACGGTTCCGTTTGCGCTAGCCGCGGGACTTTCTGGAGCCGTAGAGGCTGCCTCGATTGTCACCACAGCCGGAATCGCGGAAATCGTGGCAGGATCAATCGCCATGGGGTTAGGAGGCTATCTCGCTGGCCAAACGGAACAAGAACACTATGAAGCGGAATTAAAGCGAGAATATGAGGAGGTAGAACGAGTACCCGATCGTGAAAAAGAAGAAATCCGAGAAGTATTCGAAGATTATGGTTTAAGCCCAGAGGCACAAGAAATCGTCGTAGAAGCTATTTCCAAGGACAAGGACAAATGGGTCAATTTCATGATGCGTTTCGAATTGGGTCTAGAAAAACCCAATCCAAACCGTGCTAGAAATTCGGCCTTGACGATTGGAATTTCATACATCGTCGGTGGATTCATCCCACTCCTGCCCTATTTTTATGTAACTCATCCCGTTGATGGCTTAAAATACTCGGCTGGAGTAACCATTTTGGCATTGCTCATCTTTGGTTATTTCAAAAGCAAGGTAACCGGACAAAATCCAATCATCGGTTCATTGAAGGTAACTTCCATTGGAGCAGCCGCTGCGACAGCTGCTTTTCTCGTGGCTAAGTTATTTCAATAACCCAACGCCGTATCGTCTCCACGTGAGTCTGCCCCTCCCTGATACTTTCCATTGGGGAGGATATAGATTCCTTCCACGAGACCAATGCTAGTCGTCGAATTCAATTCATACCCCTTCGCTTTCAATCGGCCGAGCTGTGCTTCATCGAATCGTTTAGCCTCATAGCGCGTTAAATCGGGCAACCATTGATGATGAAAACGCGGATATTCAACAGCTTGTTGCATATTCATCCCAAAGACTAAGGAGTTCAACATAACCTGAAAAACACTCGTAATGATGGTCGAACCTCCTGGAGTACCTACGACCAATCGCAATTTATCTCCTTCGGTGACGATGGTTGGGGTCATGCTCGACAACATACGCTTTCGAGGTTGAATTTCATTTGCCTTGGTTCCTACTAAACCATAGAGATTGGGAACGCCGGCCTTGGCACTGAAATCATCCATTTCATCATTCAAAAGAAATCCTGCCCCACCGACGAAAACCTTACTTCCATAGGAATTATTTAAGGTGGTCGTGATAGCAACAGCATTACCATCCTTATCTACAATGGAATAATGCGTTGTTTCGGGACTCTCGTAGCCCGGAAATGCTCCTGCTGAAACATCCGAACTCTTAGTAGCCTTCTCAAATTGCATATTTTGCATGCGTTGGGCTAGGTAATTGGTGTCCAACAATTCGTTGATGGGCACTTTGACAAAATCAGGATCACCGAGCCATTTCGCACGATCCGCATAAACCCGACGCTCCGCTTCGATCATTACTTGGATCGTGGAATCTGATTGAGCACCCCAATGCGCCAATGGATAGGGCTTGATCATCGAAAATAATTGCCCGATTGCTACTCCTCCGCTGGATGGGGGTGGCATTCCAATGATGGAATATTGCTTATATTGACTTAAAAGAGGTTTTCGCCAAATAGCTTTGTAGGATTTCAAGTCGCGGTGTGTGATAATGCCACCTTGGCGCTTCATTTCCTCGACAATTAAATCAGCCGTTTCTCCTTGGTAAAAACCTTTCGATTTAAATTTTAAAATTCGTTCTAATGTATTCGCCAAATCGCTTTGGATAAACAATTCTCCTTCCACCCACTGCGTGCTATCGGCCTTCACCATATAGGCTCTTCCCGGATTGTATTTCATGAAATCCGCGCGATTCCGATTTAAACCACGTGCCTCTTTGCCAGTTAAAACCACCCCTTGGCGAGCAAGGTCCACTGCTGGCTGAACCAATTCCTCCCAAGCTAATTTACCCAGGCGTTTGTGCATGGCCTCCATCCCGGCGACTGAACCGGGAACACCTACGGAATGTATGCCCACAAAACTCTTTCCCGGAATAACTTGACCTGTTGAATCTAGGTACATATCGCGTGAACTGGAAAGAGGAGCCATTTCACGGTAATCCAACGTGTAAGCCTTCCCTTTGGCGGTCCGATAAACCAAAAATCCACCACCACCAATATTCCCAGCGGCTGGGTGGCAAACGGCCAAGGCAAAATTAACAGCAACGGCTGCATCGATGGCGTTACCTCCTTTTTTCAAAATATCTAAACCAATTTTACTAGCAGCTGGATGGGTTGTAACAACCATTCCGTTGGAAGCTTCAATGAGTGGTTTTTGAGTCGCTTGTCCAAATAAGAAACTTGGTAGAAGAAGACCTATGAATAGATATTTACGAAACATGGTAAAATTGGATTTTTGATGAAGCGGCTTTTCCTAAAAGCCAAAGCGAATTAAAGTAATTATTTCCTCAAAACCGCAATTCATTTACATTGTGATAATAAAAATTTAAAATTACCTTTGTCTTACGTATTTAGAATTAACAAACCAAAACGCAATTTAAAGTGGATATTTTCGAGAAAGTTGTCAAAAACATGGGACCGATTGGTGCCCATGCCCATTATTCCCACCATTATTTCTCATTTCCTAAGTTGACCGGCGAACTAGGTCCCCGCATGACATTCATGGGTAAGGAAATGTTAAACTGGTCATTGAACAACTACCTTGGCCTAGCTAATCACCCGGAAGTTCGCAAAGACGATGCAGATGCAACGGCAAAATATGGTTTAGCTTATCCAATGGGTGCTCGAATGATGTCGGGAAATACCGATGAACACGAAGAATTCGAAAGACAATTGGCTGAGTTCGTGGGAAAAGAGGATGCTTTCCTCTTAAACTATGGTTACCAGGGTGTCATGTCAATCATTGAATGTATGGTGGACCACCGGGATATCATCGTATATGATGCTGAGTCACATGCATGTTTAATTGATGGTATTCGTTTGCACAAAGCTAAAATGGGCGACTATTATAAGTTCAATCACAATGACATGGATTCATTGCGCAAGAACTTAGAACGTGCAACGAAAAAGACGCAAGAAACCGGAGGAGGAATCTTGGTAATTACGGAAGGCGTATTTGGTATGTCGGGAAAAGTAGGTTCATTAGACAAGATCGTAGAAATGAAGAAAGACTTTAATTTCCGATTATTGGTGGATGACGCACATGGCTTTGGAACAATGGGTGCCAATGGCCGTGGTGTTGGAGAGCACTTAAATTGTACGGAGGGGATCGACTTGTATTTCTCAACTTTTGCGAAATCGATGGCAGCTATTGGGGCATTTGTTGCGGCACCTAAGGACATTATCATGTATTTGAAATACAACATGCGCTCACAAACCTATGCGAAGGCCTTACCGATGCCATTTGTCATTGGCGGGATGAAGCGATTGGAATTAATTAAGAAACACCCTGAACTACGCGAGAAGCTTTGGGCGAATGTTCGTGCACTTCAAAAGGGACTTCAAGAGAAGGGATTTGATATCGGAGAAACGACCTCACCGGTTACTCCTGTGTTTTTACATGGGGATTATGATATTAGTGCAGTAACTAAACTTGTTCGTGACTTACGCGAAAACATGGGAATCTTCTGCAGCATCGTCGTTTATCCGGTAGTTCCTAAGGGTCAAATCATGTTGAGAATCATTCCAACATCCTCGCATACCTTAGAAGATATTGAATATACGACAACCTGTTTTGCAGAAGTTCAAAAACGTCTAAAAGCAGGCTTTTATAAGGCTTAAAAGTGAGATTTGGATGATTTTTGTCTTTATTTTCACTTTTTGAACTTTTTTTTGGCTTTTTTATGCAAATTAATTTGTGAGCTATTCAAATTTTACTAAATTTCGTACTATAAGCGCTTCAAACAGCGAATAAAGACAATCTAATTTTTTTACAACCTAAAAATTCAAATTATTATGAGCAGATTTGCACAAGTAAAAGACCTAATTTTATCTTTGGAAGGTGATTTCGAAAAATTCTACGAGAAGGGTAACCAAGCAGCTGGTACTCGCGTTAGAGGAGGTCTTCAACAATTGAAAACTTTGGCTCAAGAAATCCGTACTGAAGTTCAAAACAAGAAGAACGCAGCAAAATAATTGCCCGATTTCTAAGCAATAAAAAAAGCCCGATTAATCGGGCTTTTTTTATGTATCCAATTATTTAGAATAATTCACTGTGCATCACAGTGGCCATTCCGTCAACCATTAACTTGCCTCGCTCCATTTCAAACACCTGCGTTTTAATTTCAGCAGTGTGTTTGCTTTCGTTGACGCTTTCAACTTCAAACTTCGCTTGGTAGGTTTGACCTACGTATAAAGGACGCTTAAATTCAGAAACCTGCTTTAAATATACACTTCCCGATCCTGGAAATTCCATACCCATGACACGCGAAAAAACGCTGGCTATCAAAGCACCATGAATAATGGGTTTTTTAAAGGAGGTAGTAGCCGCAAAAGCCTCATCCCAATGCAAGGGGTTAAAATCCCCCGAAATTTTACAAAAATCATTTACTTGATCCTGAGTAAATGAAAATTCAATTTCATAGCTATCGCCTACTTTCATCATATTTATAGAAATTATTTGCTAAAATGAAGGTAAATTGCGTAAAAATACACCCAATGGTCTATTTCATTTACAATCCCAACGCTGGAAACAAAAGTAATAGATATCGACAAGAGTTGATAAAGAGAATCCAAAAGATTCCTAATTCCACCCTTGTTTTAACTGAGCGTCCGCATCATGCTCATGAAATCATTCAAGATTTGCTCCCACTAAAACCCGATCGAATTATCGCCATCGGTGGGGATGGAACTGTCAACGAACTCGGAAGTGCATTAATAGGAACAGACATCCCAATGGGCATCATACCGTTAGGCTCTGGGAACGGATTAGCACGCCATTTAGGTATACCCATGTCTACCAACCAAGCGATTCAAAAAGCTTTACAAAGTAATTTTATTGAAATCGATGTTTTGAGCTGGAATAATCGTCCTTTCTTTTGCACAGCAGGTATCGGATTCGATGCTGAGGTAGCCGCTCATTTCCATCAAGGGAATGGACGTGGCCTCTTCAATTACATCAAGGCTAGCTTAAAGGCAATAAGTCAGTACAAGGAAACCGAACTACTCATCGGGACTAATGATAAGCAGCCTATTTTTTCATTGACCATAGCCAATGCAAATCAATTTGGAAATAATGCATTTATCTCCCCAACATCCAATCTGCAAGACGCTCTTTTTGAAATAGTTAAAATAAAAAGTGGAAAATTTCATCAAATAGCCCAACTTGGAATTAGCCTATTTTTGAAAAGGATCCATAAGCATCAACTCGTTGAAATTCAGCGGGCTAAATCCATTCAATTAAAAGCGCCAATGGGTACTTATTATCATATAGATGGAGAAAGCCTACAAACCGAAACTGATATTATTTCGGTTGAATTAATGTCAGCAAAACTTAAAGTCATTTGCTAGTACAAAAATCACAATATAGTACAACTAAGTACTTAATAATCAATCAATTAACAAATCAACTATCCACTTTACAATAAATTCTATCAATTTAAATACGAATTTTATTCAAAAAAAATTCGATTTTTTTTATTTGATTTTTTCAAGTGAATTGTGCTTTCAATGGCTCTATTGTTGAACAATTTTTAGGTCCAAATTTTTTAAGCGCTTTTTTAAAGAAAATAAAAAATATTGAATTTGGAACGCCCCCGAATTTTACTATTTTTGTCTCCCCGCTAAACAAAAACATTTGGTTTTTGTCAGTACCCAACCATTGAAATTTAAATTTATAAATACGAGTAGCCATTCTCATTTTCTGAATAGCTATGCTAGGAATTGTTGACCCAAAAAAATAAAAAAGAGTATAAATTAGATGCATAACGAGGTTAAAGAATTGTGGAACAAATGTTTGGATATCATCCGGGGGGATATATCTGAACAACAATTTTCGACCTGGTTCAGCCCAATTGTACCGCTTCGTTTTGTCAACAATACACTAACCATCCAAGTGCCTTCACAATTCTTCTATGAATGGTTAGAAGAAAACTATGTGAGTACACTACGCAAAGCCATTGATCAGACGGTTGGAAAACGAGGAATGCTCGAATATTCAATTGTAGTAGACAAAGGGGATCGCAAAAATCCTCCATTGACGTTTAATCTACCTACCGTTAATCAGCAGTCGGCGAATAATCAGTCCTACAAACATAACATTCCTCAGAATCCTGCACAAAGCAACCCATTTCAATTCAAAGATTTGGATTCATTGGAGTTGGATTCCTATTTGATTCCCAAATATACCTTCGACAAATTTATCGAAGGGGATTGTAATCGATTAGGTAGAGCTGCCGGAATGGCCGTAGCGAATAAGCCAGGATTGACGTCGTTTAATCCATTGATGATTTATGGGGGTGTCGGACTCGGTAAGACCCACCTGATTCAGGCAATCGGCAATGAAATCAAGAATCAGTTTCCTGATAAATTTGTCCTATATGTATCAACGGAGAAATTTACGAACCAATTTGTAAACGCAATTCGTAACAATTCGATTGAAACATTTACCAATTTCTATTTACAGGTAGATGTGCTCATCATTGACGATGTTCAATTCTTGTCAGGTAAAGAGAAAACGCAAGAGACATTCTTTAATATCTTCAACCATTTACATCAATCAGGAAAGCAAATCATTCTATCATCCGATCGCGCACCGCGTGATTTAGCTGGCATGGAAGACCGTTTGTTGAGCCGATTTAAATGGGGCTTGACGGCTGATTTGCAACAACCTGATTTCGAGACGCGTATTGCCATCATTCAGAAGAAATTGCAAGATGATGGTATTCAAATCAATTTTGATGTACTTGAATACCTGGCTCATTCGATTCAAACCAACGTACGTGAATTAGAAGGAGTGATTATTTCTCTAATGGCACAAGCATCTTTAACACGCAAAGAGATTGATTTGGAATTAGCCAAATCGACGTTAAAGTCTATCGTTAACGACCAAGAGAAAGAATTAAGTGTTGATAACATTCTAGACGCTATCACGTCACACTTCGATGTCGACCTGGAATTATTGACTGGAAAATGTCGCAAAAAAGAAACGGTATTCCCGCGTCAGGTTGCCATGTATATGTTGAAAGAATTAACGAATCTGCCACTTAAATCAATCGGCTACCATTTTGGCGGTCGGGACCATAGCACCGTCATTCACGCCGTTCAATCTATCTCCGAAGCCATGGAGACGGACAAGTCGGTCGAAAAAACAGTCCGCAAACTTTTCAACCGATTTAATATCGAACTAAACTAAAAAAGAGGCCTAAGCCTCTTTTTTAGTTTGAACGGAG
>JBJTMZ010000160.1:0-3309 GCA_046073805.1 Aquirufa sp. | reverse complement strand
GGAGAACAAGTATTTTCTTCATCATTATTTTGCGCGTTTAATCATGTCAGTTACAGTCAAATCGATCGTACGTCCCATCGCTTTATCACCGCGATAGGTGACAATCTTCATTACGGTTGCATCTTTCGGCACTAAAACGGGTCCTGTAGCCATCGGATAAAATTGATCCGGGAAGGAATGGTCAAAGCTGTAATGAATCGTTAAACCCGAAATTTCCGTGCTTAATTGTACCATTAATTCACCTACTTCATTCCGTTTCACCTCAATAATCGGCTCAAACATACTTGGGGCATATTTCTTTTGCGCGACGTCAAAACGAGCCATGTGCGCTTCTACACGGCCTACAAAATTATCCCAGTTGCGGTTTGCAGGCTCCGACCACAATGCTTCGGCGATAGCAAATGAACGTGGATAGGTCATGTACTGAAGATGGCGGTAGTTGAACAATTGCTCCGACCATAAATTAGCCTGGCCACCTTTGACCAATTTGGCATCCACGCCTTCAGGCACCGGATTAAAGGCATAAGAATCGCGCAACCGGACCGTTTTATAAACCGGAGGTTCGATGGCCTTATCCCCTTGCATCAAGTCGATGTACACGTGGTTATTAGGCGTCATCACAACCTCGTGACCATCTTTCGCAGCTTGGATTCCCCCTTCCATCCCACGCCATGACATCACGGCAGTGTTTTTCGGCAGACCTCCACCCTCTAAGATTTCATCCCAACCCATCATGCGTTTGCCTTTGGACGTAATGATTTTTTCTAATTTGCGAACAAAATGCGCCTGAACCTCTTGTGAGTTTTTAAGACCTAATTCCTTGCGCATGGCCAAGATTTGTGGGTTTTTATCCCAGTAATTCTTGGGACACTCATCCCCGCCCATGTGAATGTATTCGAAGGGGAATAATTGAGACACCTCACCCATAACGGAATCCAAGAAGGTATACACTTTCTCGTTGGCCGGACATAAGGTATTATCCTGCAAAGCCTCGGGGTGACCATGCGACCAATCGATGAATGGCTCGCCGGAAATCACTTGGTAATTCACCGCTTCAGGCGTACACGATAATTCGGGATAGGAAGCTACTGCAGCCATCGAGTGACCCGGCACATCAATTTCAGGCATGATGTTGACAAATCGCTCCTGGCCATATTTTACTAATTCCTTGATGTCATCTTGTGTGTAGAATCCACCATAGGTACGAGGCTCGTCGGGAAGTGGCCTCGAGAAATCCGTAAAATGACCCACCTTTTTGACATTGAAAGCTCCCTTTTTCGTCAAATTCGGGAAAGACTTGATTTCCACGCGCCAACCTTCATCGTCGGTCAGGTGAAAATGTAAGACATTGTATTTATAGGCCACCATCTCATCGATGAAACGCTTCACTTCTTCTTTGGTAAAAAAGTGACGAGCTACATCGAGCATGATTCCACGCCACGCAAAACGGGGCGTATCGGTGATATTGGCATAAGGAATGGCCCATTTAACACCGGCAACCGCTTTGGTCGACTCGATTTCCTTCGGCATTAATTGCAAAAGGGTTTGAATGCCGTAGAATAATCCCACCGGTTTATTCGCCGTGATTTGAACACCTTTGGCATCGGAAGTCAATTGATAGCCTTCGTTACCAAGGGCAGCATCGGCTTTGGCATTTAACTTAAAGCGAATGGAGGCCAATGAAGCGGCAGAACCCTGATCATACAACCATTGTACCTTTTTACCCGCAATGCGGCTCAATTTATCGGACAGATTAGCATAGGTCGTTGACAAGGCCGCGTCTTTGGGACCAGCAATGATGATCGAACTCGCGAGTGGATAGGATCCTTTGGGATAAACAGCCTTGGAAGGAACCGGTATGATGGAAGGATTTTGGGCGAAAACAGAACTTGCCAGCAAACAAGTTAACCCGATGAGGGTGATTTTTTTAAGCATGTTGAATAGGTTTATAAACTTGATTAAAGTTCAAGTTAATTGCGATAAATTCCAAATCGTTTTTTATTTTTGCAAGGATTAAGCATTATATACAAAACACAAAACCATGAATGAATCTGCTACCCTTGCTGCTCAGCAAGCGGAATTAACACATGCCATTGATACGGTTTGGGTTGCCCTATGTGCGGCACTCATATTCCAAATGGAAGGCGGTTTTGCCCTTTTAGAGGCAGGATTTGTCCGTTCGAAAAACGCCGTCAGTATTATCGCCAAAGTGATGATTGACATCATGTTCGGAGGAGTCGCCTTTTATTTAGTGGGCTTCGGAATTGCTTACGGCCAATCAAATGGCTATTGGGCATTCGATACCGGAATTATGGAAGGTGATTTGGGATTGGGATTAACCATTTCAAATTCATTATTCTGGTTCATCCAAATGGGATTCGCCGTTGCGGCGATTTCGATCGTTTCGGGTGGTGTAGCTGAACGGATGAAGATGTGGTCTTATGCGATTTATGTTGCCATTTTTAGTGCTTTCATGTATCCCTTGGCGGCCAATTGGGTTTGGAATCCCAACGGATGGTTGGCGCTACAAGGCTTTAACGACTTCGCGGGTTCAGCAGCCATTCACGCGATGGGTGGATTTGCCGCATTGGCAGGGGCGATTGTATTGGGACCTCGCTTGGGTAAATACAACGAGGATGGAAGCCCTAATGCGATTCCGGGTCACAACTTGACATTATCGGCTGTGGGTGCCTTTATCTTGTGGTTTGGTTGGTTCGGATTCAATCCAGGATCTACCTTGGGCGCTGTAGGCAAATGGGATTTGATCGGTTCTGTGGCAACAAACACCTTTTTAGCCTCTGCAGCGGGGGGTATTGCGACGATCTGTTATACTTTTTTACGTTACAAGAAAGTTGATATCACGATGGTGATCAACGGAGTATTAGCGGGTTTGGTTGCGATTACGGCGGGATGTAATGTGGTTAGCCCCAATTCGGCACTCTTAATTGGTTTGGTAGCTGGTACGATTGTAGATATTGCCGTTGTATTGGTGGACAAAATGAAAGTAGACGATCCCGTGGGAGCTGTGGCGGTGCATGGCGTGAATGGATTTTTTGGAACGATTGCGGTAGGTCTATTCTCTACGAAGAATGGCTTATTCACGACGGGACAATCGGAGCAATTTATGACGCAATTAACCGGAGTAACGGTCATTTCGATCTTCTCCTTTGTCTTAACGTTTGTAATATTCAAGGCCTTACAAAAGACGATGGGAATTCGTTTGAGTCACAAGGAAGAATCGGCGGGAAGCGATACGGTGGAGTGTGGAGTGGAGTCATAGACAACATTTGAATAAGAACTATGAAAAAG
>JBJTMZ010000159.1:0-5939 GCA_046073805.1 Aquirufa sp. | reverse complement strand
GAGGCTGCTAAATGGCTTAATATACTGACGATCCACAACTGGGGCATTTGGCTTAATTGCTCCGTTAGGGAATTGATATCTTGCATCTCAAATCCCAAGCGTTTCATACCTGTATCTAGTTTGATATGGATTTTGATATTTTTATTATGATGATTGCTGTATTCATCAATCGCATTTAACATGCTGAAATTATATATCTGAGGTTCCAATGAATAAGAAACCATCTTGTCGAATTCTTCGACCTGGGGATTCATCACCATGATAGGCTTATAAATGCCATTATTTCGCAATAAAACGCCTTCATCTGTATAGGCCACTGTTAGGTATTCTATGCCTTGTGATTGCAATAGTTTTGCGATTTCGACTGCTCCGGCTCCATAGGCTTGTGCTTTGACCATTCCCATGATTTTGGTTTGATTCCCAAGCACTTTGCGGTAATGGCCAAGATTGTGTTGCAGAGCATCTAAATTGATTTCCAGCTTCGTGCAATGTGTTTTTGTTTCGAGTGCATTGACAATCTTTTCAAATTCAAATCGTCTTGCGCCTTTTAACAGAATGATGGAATCTTTTAAATTGTTTAAATCACCTGATTCTATTAATGATTCGGTGCTTGAGTAGCTATCAATCTGGTTGAAATGGTGCTTATTTCGTTCAATTTGATTTCCTATTCCGATGATTTTTTCGATTCGTTGATTCGCGATTAATTGAGCAATTTGTTCATATAAAAGGGATTCTTCAATTCCCGTATCAATGAAATCACTGATGATGAGGACTTTACTTTTCTCCTCATATCTTTTAAACAACGGTAGAGCTAATTTTAGTCCATCAATATCATTGTTGTAGGAGTCATCAATTAATTGGTTGTTTCGCAATCCTTCCTTGATCTCCAAGCGCATAGAGATTGATTTGATTCCCGGTATGGCATGATTAATCTCTTCTTGCGTCATGCCCAATAAATGCGCCTGGATCAAACAGTGTGTCAAGTTTTCCAATGATGCCTCATCATGTAATTGGCATTGCACAGAAAGAAAAGCCTCTGATTGATTTCGCTTCTGAAACTTGAGTTGGCTACTTTTGCCCTGTATCTTCCAATAGACGAAAATTGATTGGTTGGGGTCTATTGTGCTCCAACTTATTAACTCGCAATTCGGATTTATTTTTTTGATTTCTTCAGATACGATTGGAATCGTCTTGCTGCTTGCTCGGTAAATTAAGTGCTTGGCATGCTTGAATAGTTGTAGTTTTTCACGAAGCTTTTCTTCATCAGATTCGAAGTTTTTGCCATGTGCCTCTCCCATGTGCGTTAAAATCCCAAATTCGGGCTTTACAATGGGTTCTAAGCGCTGCATCTCATGCATTTGAGATATTCCCGCTTCGAATATTCCAAGGCTGTGATGGGCTTTTATGCCCCATATTGAGAGGGGTACGCCAATTTGGGAATTAAAGCTTTTGGGGCTTCGGACTACTTTGAATTTATTCTTCGTTAGTGTATATAACCATTCTTTGCAAGTCGTTTTTCCATTGGAGCCTGTAATTCCCACCACAGGTAATCCAAAGGCAATGCGGTGCAGGTGTGCGATGTGTTGTAGCGTTTCTATCGCATTGGAAACAATCCAAATGGAAGTATTGGGCCAACTTTTGGCTTTTTCTGCCAAGGGTCCATTCCAAGCTGATTTTTCAACAATAAATTCTCGAACTCCTTTTTGATATAGGGATTCTACGAATTGATGCCCGTCGTGATGCAAGCCTCGAACCGCAAAAAAGGCCGTTTCAGCGGGTTCATAGATTTGCCGACTGTCTAAACTGATGTAGGTCGATTTTAACTGTACGGGCTCGTTGGAATAGATCATAGGCTAAAGCTGAACAAAAGACTAAAATACAAAAAGGCGAGGAAACAATTCCTCGCCTTTTAAAATAAATATGTTGTTTGGATTAGGCTTCTAAAGCCGCTACGCCCGGTAGGATTTTACCTTCCATGTATTCCAATAAGGCTCCACCTCCAGTAGATACATACGATACGCGATCTCCGTAACCTGCATTGTTGACAGCAGAGGCAGAATCCCCTCCACCAATTAACGAGAATGCGCCGTTTTCTTCCGTTGCCTTCACAACCGCGTCAGCGATCGCATTGGTACCAATCGCAAAATTGGGGAATTCAAATACACCCATGGGACATCCAAAGAATTGTTTTTGATTTAGAAACAACATCTTGGAATAATTTTACGGTTTCTGGACCGATGTCCAAGCCTTCCCAGCCGTCTGGAATTTCACCGCGATTAACTGTTTGGCGATTAGCATTGTTGTTGAAATCATCCGCACAAACATTATCCACAGGCATGATCAGATTCACACCTTTGGCTTTCGCTTTTTCGATTAATGCTTTGGCTAATTCCACTTTATCTGGTTCTGAGATTGATTTTCCAATCTTGCCACCTTCTGCTAGAGAGAATGTATAAGTCATTCCACCACCGATAATCAAGTTGTCAACTTTGTCTAATAAACGCTCAATGATTAAGATCTTATCCGAGATTTTTGAACCTCCCATGATCGCCGTAAATGGACGCTCGGAGTATTCAAGAATTTTTTGTGCATTTTCAATTTCAGCTTGCATCACATAGCCTGCCACTTTATCGGTAAAGAATTTACCCATTACTGCCGTAGAGGCATGTGCACGGTGCGCAGTTCCAAAGGCATCATTTACCCAAACATTGCCCAAACGAGCTAATTTCTGTGCAAATGCCTCATCGCCTTTCTCTTCTTCTTTGTAAAAACGCAAGTTTTCCAAAAGGAGAATTTCACCTGCCTGTAAATCCGCAGCTAATGCAACCGCATCATCGCCGATGCAATCCGTTGCAAACTTTACTTTTACCCCAAATACTAAAGATAGGGGAGTAACTAAATGCTTCAACGAATACTTCTCTGTCGGACCATCTTTCGGTCTTCCCAAGTGCGACATCAAAATCGCCGAACCACCGTCCTTTAATATCTTTTGAATCGTTGGAATTGTCGCTTTAATACGCGTATCATCTGTAATTTCAAATCGCTCATTAAGAGGTACGTTGAAGTCCACACGAACTAATGCTTTTTTACCAGCAAAGTTGAAATTTGAAACCGTTTGCATAAATTTTGTTTCGTTATATCTAGTGATGAACCTGAAAAATATCAGGCTTACAAATATAACATCATTTCTGAAATTGTTGAAAAAATCTAATTTTCTGTTGAAAATCTTGAAATTTATACTCAAATAGTCCTATTTTCGTTTAAAATTATTGTGTCCAAAACATGGAGAACCCTGAATCAACCAATTTTTCTCCAACTTATTATTGGGATTACTTTCAATATGTTTTGCGATACTTGGATAAGCATTATAAAAATTTGCTAAATCCGGATGAATCCCAATTTATCACTTCGTATTCACAGCTTTCTTTTTCAGCTCAATGCCTTTTTTTGCGTTTATGCGGTCGGCGTGTGGCTTGGTTCAACCGCAACCAATTAAATTATCCAGAAATAACTGATTTATCCGGTGCCATTCAGGAATTGATCGAGGAGAAATTTGTAGGTATTTACGACGAACAGGTTTTTACCCCAAGTCTGTTACACGTTTTCACGAAACAAAGCTGCTTAGATCTTTTATCCGGAGAGCAAACTAAATCATCATTAAAGGCTTTGTCGAAAGCAGAATTAGTTGAATTGTTGAGCGATCAATCCATTCCGTCCAGTTTTGTTCCGGAGGCTTGGATTCGCCCGCTGCAATCCGAAAATTATGCTTTTGTGATGTTTTTGTTTTTTGGTTCGAAGCACCGAGATTTGACGGAATTTGTCGTTAGAGACCTCGGCCACCGCCAGTATGTCGAAATCAATGAGGATGATTTTATTCCCTATTTTACAACGCGAAAGGAGATCGAGGATAAATGGCAAATCAGCCTTTGGCGGGAATGGTTTTTTGAGCAAAAGGATTTACTTGATCCGATGCTTTTGAAAAAATCGCTTTTTGATTCCCTCATTCCATTATCTGAGAATTTATCTGAATTGGCGATTCCTGCCTATGAGCGGGTGCTTTTTCAAGTTGGCCGACACCTCGAGCGACAAACGTATCTAGAACATGCCTTGGAGGTATATGAACTATCAGCGTCTGCACAATCCTTGGAACGACGTGTTCGTATTTTGGCTAAACTGAAGCGTTTAGAAGAAGCAGTATATTGGGCGGAATTCGGGAAGGAATATGTGGAAAATCCGACTGAGCTACATTTTTTTCAAGATTTTTTGGCCCGACAAGCCTCGAAGCTTCAAATCAAACAAGTTACTGCTCGTTTAAAAAAGGCAGATAAAATTGAGATTGATGGATCTTATCAAGGACGCGTGGAACAGGGTGTCATTGATTATTACCAATGCCAAGGCTATTATGCTGCTTTTGCCGAAAATGGGGTTTGGAAGAATATGTTAGGTCTTTTGACATGGGAGTTAATTTATGAGGATCGTAGTGCTGGTTTTCATCATCCCTTTCAATATGCGCCAACGGTTGATTTTACCCAAGTTAATTCCGATCGATTTACCGAGTTAATCGATACACTTTTGGATCTCCCCTCAGCTTTGGAAAAAATGCGTTCTACGGCGGTGCAGCATCAGGGGCAAATCAACCCCCTGGTGGATTGGATGCATTTGAATTGGGAATTGATTGAGCGCGTTTTGGAAAGGGTGGAAACTTCTGCGGTCCAACAGGTTTTGCGGCTGATGTGGTCGCGTTTATCAACCCATGCCAAAGGTTTTCCGGACTTATTTATTTCGAAAGGTGATGATTATATCTTTGTAGAAGTGAAGTCCCCCAATGACCATTTATCCGCTATTCAACATTATTGGCATGATGCCTTTGCAGATTTAGGGATAAGCTTTCAGTTGATCCGAGTCGTTTGGAAATAAAAATCTGTTAATTGCTTGACAAGGGTTCGAAAAAAATATACCTTTTCGATGAATCTAAAACGTTCTGTTTTTCGGTGGCTTTGCTAAGATTCCCAAAGCATCTTATTCACCCTTTAATTTTAATGATTATGAAAGTGCAAGTACACGCCATTCACTTCAGTGCTGATCGTAAATTGTTGGATAGCATTCAAGCTAAGTTGAATAAATTAGATACTTTTTATGATCGAATAACCAGCGGAGAGGTATTCCTTAAATTAGCCAAAGGCGAAGGCAAAATGCGAGAGAAGTTGTTGGAAATTAAAATCGCAGTTCCTGGCGCTGTGCTGTTTGTCAAGGAGACAGCTCGTTCCTTCGAAGAAGCCTTAGACCTCGCCTTGAATGCTTTAGCCGAACAGATTAAACGCTTTAAATCAAAAAACCATCAAGTCAAAACGGATAAGCTCAGTCTTACCTTAGAATAAAAGAAAAAGCGCCTTGAAATGGGCGCTTTTTTTGTTATAATATTCCTAGTAAATCTTTAAACTGGAATCCATCTTGAAGGCGCTCTTTGCCTAATTTATGATACTCTGCCAAAGCCCATAATACAAACTCAGATACAAAATATCGATCCTCAGCTAGAGTTTCGGGTTGGTATTTCGAAACCAATGCCTTTAGCGGTTTTAATTCGTCTAATGTTGACTGATAATCTTTGTCTGTTGACTCATCATATAGGACAATGCCTCCATCAGAAAATACTGCCTCGAGCAAGTTGCTGTAAGGGCTTTCCTCGATTTTCTTACTGAGTTTTTCAATTTTAGGAAACATACCAGGGAGGAATGTTTTGATGGCTTGCCCAATCAATTGTTCGGCCACGAATGCTGCCCCTTCTTGTTCACCTTCATACACTAATTCCACCTTTCCCGTGATTGCAGGGATAATACCCATAAAATCAGCTAAGCGTGCTGTTGTCTGTTTTTCTTTGTTGAGCAAGGCACGTCGTTCGGCGGTGCTGACTAAGCTCTCCAACATGGATATGCTCATAC
>JBJTMZ010000158.1:0-4212 GCA_046073805.1 Aquirufa sp. | reverse complement strand
GAGGATGGAAAGAGATGGGCAGAGAACCCAATGGCGACCTTACTTTTTTAATGCCTCGAAAACCCCTACATTTATTGTCCTAAACGTAAAGCTATGAATCCGAATTTCAACGAGTTTAAACGCATCATTACGACGCCCATTTTATTCAAGTTTTTCATCCTGAAAAATTTATCGGCCGCCTTTTGGGCAGGTCTGAATATTCATCAATTCGACAAGAACAGCTGTGTGGTCCGCACCAAATTATCTTGGTTTAACCAAAACCCATTTCGCTCGATGTATTTCGCGGTCGAAGCGATGGCGGCCGAGATGAGTAGTGGGATGTTGGCCTATGCCCAAGTCCACAAACGCAAACCGGCCGTGAGTATGTTGGTCGAAAAAGTCGAAGCCACCTTCGTCAAAAAAGCCACCGGAACTATCTACTTCACCTGTGAGGATGGTGCAGCCATGGAAGCGGCCGTCGATGAAACCGTCCGAACAGGCGAAGGGGTTAAGGTTCTTTCGCATTCGATCGGAAAAAATCAAGAGGGTGTAACCGTCGCGGAATTCACTTTTACCTGGAGTTTTAAAGCAAAATCAATATGACACATCCGTTGGGCATTTGCCTCTGGTTTGATAAGCAAGCCAAGGAGGCCTTTACATTTTACGAGTCGGTATTCTCCGACATCAAATTAATTTCTGAGAATCCGTTTACGGTCAATTATACCTTGGCCGGGAAGCGCTTTATGCACCTCAATGGCGGGCCGGAGTTTAAAATCAATCCTTCGATCTCATTTTTCTACAATGTGGACTCCGAGGCGGAAATCGACCAAATGTGGGCGAAATTAACGGAGGGAGGTCAAGTCATGATGCCGCTGAATGCCTATCCTTGGAGTAGTAAGTATGGCTGGGTGGCAGATAAATTTGGGGTCAACTGGCAGTTGATGCTCGACCATGTCAGTGGCGATAAGGTCTACCCAAACATGATGTTTACTGGGGACAATAATGGCAAGGCAGCAGAGGCGATCGAATATTATACCTCGATTTTCCCGGATTCGAAGACGGTGCGCGTGAGCCCGTATGGCGAAGGGGGAGCAGATACAGCCGAGCATTTGAGTTATGCGCAATTTCAACTTTGCAATCAGGCCTATGGCGCGATGGACAGCTCGCACATGCATGCCTTTCAATTTAATGAGGGCGTTTCGCATTTGATCATAGCGGATTCACAGGAGGAAATTGATTACTATTGGGATCATTTGACAGCGGGCGGGAAACCCGGCAAATGCGGTTGGCTTCAAGACCGCTACGGCGTATCCTGGCAGGTTGTTCCGAGCTGTTTGGGGAAATTCATGAATAATCCGGTAACAGCACCCAAGGCGACCTACGCCTTTTTGCAAATGTCAAAATTCATCATTACCGATTTGGAAAAGGCATGCGAAAATTAACTAATTTTGTGGCCTAAATAACCCCAAGGTAATGTCAAAACCCTATGACTTTCTGATTGTTGGCGCCGGATTTTTCGGCAGTATTTGTGCTCGAGAATTGACCAATCAGGGATACAGCTGTTTGGTTATCGAAAAGCGCGATCACATCGGGGGGAATTGCTACACGGAAAAGCGGGACGACATCCATTTGCATGTCTATGGCGCGCATATTTTCCATACATCCAATGAGAAGGTTTGGAAATGGATTAATCAATATGCGAAATTCAATCACTATACGAATCGTCCGATAGCGAATTACAAGGGGGAATTGTTTGCTTTGCCTTTTAACATGTGGACCTTCAACCAATTGTGGAACGTAAACACTCCGGAAGAGGCACAAAAAATCATCGCGGAGCAAGGAAAAGACATTCAAGGTGAGCCCAAGAATTTGGAGGAGCAAGCGATTAAGTTAGTCGGCAAGGACATCTACGAAAAACTCATCAAAGGTTATACCGCTAAGCAATGGATCAAAGATCCGAAAGAACTTCCCAAGGAAATCATCAAGCGACTACCGGTACGATTTACTTTTGATACCAATTATTTTAATGATCGGTACCAAGGAATTCCGGAGGGAGGCTATACGCAGATTTTTGAGAAGCTGTTGGAAGGAATTGAGGTTCGATTGAATGTGGATTATTTGGCCGACAAATCAACTTACAATGACTTGGCGAATAAGGTGATTTACACAGGGCCGATCGACTCCTATTTTGGGTATCAATTTGGGGAGTTAGAGTACAAAACCACGCGATTCGATCACGTGAAGAAGGAGTATCCGAACCATCAAGGAGTAGCCGTGATGAATTACACGGAGGTCGAAATTCCGTATACGCGTATCATTGAACACAAGCATTTTGAGTTTAATGAAACACCGACAACCTGGATTAGTTATGAATACCCGGAACCCTACAAGGCGGAGGTGACGGAACCTTATTACCCGGTGAATGACCAAACGAACAATGACTTGTTCCAGCAATACCGTAACTTGGCAGATCAGGAGCCAGATGTATTTTTTGGAGGTCGTTTAGGGGAGTATAAGTATTACGATATGCACCAGATTATCGATCGTGCCTTGACGATGGTGGAGACTTTTATTCCAAATTAACCCAACAAGGCCTTCATCTTTTTCGCGATAAAGTTCGTCGCATATTCGGGTGCCAAACGGCATAAGAAATCCATGAATTTGGAATCCGAACCGACGAGAATGCGGTATTGATTCGTTTCCATTCCCTGTAAAATTATTCGAGCCGCTTCGTTGGCCGGCATGGTCGCCATGCTCGATGCATCGCCTGAAACTTTGGGCATCTCGATACCCGAATTCGTGGTGATGTTCGTCGCGATAGCCCCCGGAAATACGACCGATACGCGAACGGGGGTCTCCTTTAACTCCGCATACAATCCTTCTGTGAAGAGTTTCACAGCTGCTTTTGCGGCACCGTAAATGCTTTGGCCGGGAACGGGAAGAAATCCGCCCATGCTGGAGATATTGACAATGTGCGCCTCCGGACGTTCTAACAAATGGGGGAGAAAAGCCTTGGTGACGTTGACACATCCGTAAAAATTCACGTTGATCACACGCTCCACCTGCTCGAAAGTCAGATCGTTGACCTTGACAAAGGGTTGAATAATACCGGCATTGTTGATGATGCCATCAATCTGACCAAAGTGCTGAATCACCTGCTCCGGCAATGCTAACACTTTGGCCCGATCACTAATGTCCACGTCCAACGCTAGAAAAGTAGACGCCTTCCCCGAACAAATTTTTTGAGTTTCCTGTAATTGGGGCAGGTGAATATCCAGGGCAGCAACCTTACCGCCTTTGGCGATAATTTGGTGGGTCATTTCGCGACCCATTCCACTGCCCGCACCTGTAATCAGGAATACTTTTCCCGCTATTTTCATGGCTTATTAAATTTAAATGGTCTAATCAGCCAAGGGCTAATTACTCTTTTACGCGAGACCCTTTCGCCTCGAACATGCCCATTAATGAGCCCTTCAAATTGTCCGTATCTACTTTCTTCAATTCAACATTCACATCGTAACCTTGAACCGTGAAGTATAAAACAACTTTTTCGCTGTCATCTTCTACCTTCGCAATGTCTACTAATGGCAAAGAATCATCGCCAACAATCTTTAATTGGCCAGTCAAGACACCATCTTTACGAATTAAATTCGTCGCAAAAGTCACATCACCGTTTGGCGTACCTGCCACCATGATTTTCCATTTACCGGCAAAGAAATCTGTTGGATCTGGTTGTTTCGCGAAAGCTGAAGCCGAAAACAAGGTCGTCAAAACAAAAATAAGCGCAATAATCTTTTTCATAATCAAATGATTTTAGGGGTTAATAAGAAAACAAATATAGAAACTTAATTAATATTGTCTAATCTTGATACAATATTACCTTGCAAACATGAAAATTATCACACTATTACTGCTTAGTTTCTTGGCCCTAGGTCAAACTACCATCAAACTTTATCCGGGTAAAGCCCCTGGCTCCGAGGCTTGGAATTGGGAAGTCAAGGAGTTTACGCCCATGCCGAATAACCGGATGTTGTTCAATGTCACCGACCCCACCTTAACCATTTACCCCGCAGCCACTGGCAAAGGAAATGGTACCTCTATAATCATCGCGCCCGGCGGAGCCTTCCACATTTTATCCATCGATTCCGAAGGCCATGATGTCGCGAAATTTTTAAGCGCGCGTGGAATTACGGCATTCGTCCTGACTTACCGCGTCGTGAAATCAAACGGCCC
>JBJTMZ010000157.1:0-7888 GCA_046073805.1 Aquirufa sp. | reverse complement strand
CTTTTCCTACTTCCAAAGTTACAGTACCTGACTTTGGATTAGGCATCAGACCGCGAGGTCCTAAAACACGTCCCAAACGGCCTAATTTTGCCATCACGTAGGATTAGATGATTACATTGCAAAAATCGAAAGCGGCTGGACCGATATCGACGTAATCATTACTATGCCGACTGTGATGGCAAAATTAGGCCGTTTGGGACGTGTTTTAGGACCTCGCGGTCTGATGCCTAATCCAAAGTCAGGTACTGTTACTTTGGAAGTAGGAAAAGCAGTAAACGAAGTAAAAGCTGGTAAAATTGACTTTAAAGTTGATAAAACTGGTATCATCCATACCTCTATTGGTAAGGTGAGCTTTGGAGCTGATAAAATTGTAGATAACGCTTTAGAAGTAATCAACACGTTGATTAAGTTAAAGCCGTCATCTGCGAAAGGAACTTATGTTAAATCGATCAACTTATCTTCAACGATGTCTCCGGGTATCATTATTGATAAGGGAACTGTAGCTGGATTGTAATCATGACAAGAGAAGAAAAAAATCAGATTATTGATGAGTTGAGCGAAAAGTTCGCGGCAACTCCGTACTTCTACATTGCAAGTACAGCCGGTTTAACTGTAGCCGAAGCTAATCAATTCCGTAGCCTTTGCTTTCAGAGAGGTGTTGAATACAAAATATTCAAGAACACGTTAATCTCTAAAGCATTAGCTAAGACTGGAACGGATTATTCCTCTTTAGATGCAGAAGTTTTGACAGGGATGTCAGGTATCATTTTCGCAACTGAAAATGCTAAAGTACCGGCTAAATTGATCAAAGATTTCCGTAAAGAAGCTGGAAAAGATAAAATTGCATTCAAGGCTGCGTCTATCGAAGGTGGCATTTATATTGGCGAAGGTCAATTAACTGCTCTTGAGAACATCAAGTCTAAGAACGAGATGATTGGAGAAGTTATTGGCTTATTGCAATCGCCTGCTAAAAATGTTGTTTCAGCATTGCTTAGCGGTGAGAAGAAATTGGCTGGTCTCGTTAAGACTTTGTCTGAGCGTCCTGAATAATTTTAACACGTTTAATCGGAGCTTAGCTCCAACAAATAATTAATTCTTAACAATTAAATTTTCAAAAAATGGCAGATTTAAAAGCGTTCGCTGAGCAATTAGTGAACTTAACTGTAAAAGAAGTAAATGAATTAGCTACTATCCTTAAGGATGAGTACGGTATCGAACCAGCTGCTGCTGGTGCTGTTATGGTTGCAGGTCCTGCAGCTGGTGGCGCTGACGGTGGTGAGGCTGCAGCTGAGAAATCATCTTTCGATGTGATCTTGAAGTCAGCTGGTCCTAACAAATTAGCGATCGTTAAATTGGTGAAAGACTTAACTGGTTTAGGTTTGAAAGAAGCTAAGGATGTAGTTGATGCTGCGCCAAAGGCTGTTAAAGAAGGTGTATCGAAAGACGAAGCTGAAGGTTTGAAGAAATCTTTAGAAGAAGCTGGTGCTGAAGTTGAATTGAAATAATTCAATTACCTGATTTATTAAAAAAGGGAATGGCAACATTCCCTTTTTTTTGGTTTATTTGATATTTGAATAGAAAGAACATGCGCGATATTATCCAACTCCTCCCCGATGCCATAGCCAATCAAATTGCGGCCGGGGAAGTCGTGCAACGCCCCGCATCCGTCGTCAAAGAACTCATGGAGAACTCGATCGATGCTGGCGCAACGTTCATCCAACTCATCATCAAAGACGCCGGGAAAGGTATTGTGCAAGTAATCGATGATGGTTCAGGCATGTCGGAAACCGACGCACGCATGTGCTTCGAACGACACGCCACCTCCAAAATCCGTAAAGCCGAAGACCTTTTCAGTATCACCACCATGGGATTTCGTGGGGAAGCCATGGCATCCATCGCCTCCGTGGCACAGGTAGAGTTGAAAACAAAAAGGGCCGACGATGAATTGGGTACTTCCATTAAAATCGACGGATCCGTTCTGAAAAGCCAAGAAAGTATTCAAGCACCCCAAGGGACCTCCATCGCAGTAAAAAACTTATTTTACAATATCCCTGCACGCAGGAATTTTCTGAAGTCTAACCCGGTTGAGATACGTCATATCTTAGACGAATTCCAACGAATCGCTTTGGCACATCCTGAGATTAAATTTTCCTTTATACAAAACGAGCAAGAAACCTATGCCCTCCCACCGGAGAAATTAGGCAAACGCATCGTGGATCTATTTGGAAAAACCTACCGCGAACAATTAGCCGCCTGCGAAGAAAATACCAGCTATGTATCCATCAAAGGCTACGTAGGCAAACCTGAACATGCCAAAAAAACACGCGGCGAACAATTCTTCTTCGTCAATGGCCGCTTCATCAAAAATGCCTACCTCAACCACGCCGTAATGAGCGCATACGAGCGATTATTACCCGATGGCTCTTTTCCCTTTTATGTTTTATTTCTAAGCATCGATCCGGCACACATTGACATCAATGTCCACCCGACGAAAACAGAGATCAAATTCGAAGATGAAAGGTCCATTTATGCCATTATCCAATCAGCAGTCCGCAAGACGCTCAGCATTCACAATCTGATTCCCTCGCTGGACTTTGATAGTAATGTGAATTTTCAAAATCCAGGTAATACCACCCATCGTCAAGAACCCCAATCGGCCTATAGCGACACTAGCCATAAACCGAAACCCGTTCAAGACGCTTGGAAAAAATTGTATGAAGGACTCCAGAATAACATCGATGCCTTCGAACAACAAGCACCACAAAATCAAGATGCCCTATTCCCCTCTGCCATGAACGAGTATAAAACCGTTCAAAGCAAGGCGAATGAGCGATCAGATACGAGCCCTCAAACCAGCTTCCAGTCCATTCAGGTCCTAAATAAATACATTGCTGTCAGTATCTCGAGCGGTTTATTATTGATCGACCAAAAGCGGGCCTACCAACGTGTGCTCTATGATCAGTTCATGGACAATTTGCAACGGAAGAATGGAGCATCCCAACAACTATTGTTCCCTCAGGTGTTGAATATTAATCCGGCCGACCAGATTCTATTGAGTGAAATAAGTGATGAAATAAATGATTTGGGGTTCCGCCTACAAGCCTTATCAAACGGCCAAATGGAAATGGTGGGTGTTCCCGCTGAACTTGGGGATGAAGATGGGCAAAACCTTTTAGAAGGCATCTTAGAGCAATTGAAACATGCATCAGCAGACCTAACAGCCCACCGGGCAGAAAAGATTGCTCAAACGATGGCAAATCGCTTCGCAGCACGGTATCACCAACGAAGATTAAATGAACTTGAAATGCATGGACTGATTGAGCAACTATTCGCAAGCTCGAACCCGAATTCCTCCCCCAATGGCGAAGCCATTAGTCAGCTACTCCAAGAGATGTCCATTAGCCAATTACTTAGCTAATTCTTCCGCACGATCACGCGCAGCAAAAATACCTTTTTGAAGTCCTAAGCCCACCTCATTTTCTGTAAATGTACGCAGGGCAGCCTCTGTCGTTCCTCCCTTCGAGGCAACAGCTTGAATCAATTCATCCAAGGACTTGTCGCTTGTTTGCATCAGGTGATAGGAGCCCAACATCGTTTGCTTTACCAATAAGGCCGACATCGCCGGGTCGAAGCCCATTTTGACCCCCGCATCAATCATCGATTTGATCAAATAAAAGAAATAAGCTGGGCCACTTCCACTTAATCCGGTCACCGCATCAATCAATGCTTCGTCATCAAGGAATACCGCGCGGCCCGTCGAGTTAATCAGATTCTCCACTTTACGGATATCCGCTAGGCCAACCGCCGAAGCCGCCGCAAAGGCCGTCATTCCCATTCCCAACAAAGCAGGCGTGTTTGGCATCGCTCGAACAATCAAATCATGCTTTAAGGAATTTTGGAGTTTCGCGATCGGGATACCGGCCATGATGGACAACACAATTTGCTTTTCGTACAAAAGTCCAGCTAATTCATTAGCCACGCTCGGATAATCTTGTGGTTTTACGGAAAGAATTACCAGGTCAACCGAAGAGATTTTTTCCGAAATCGTATCTACAACTACGCCTGCTTTTTGGCCTTGTAAAACAGCTCCACGTTCTTGATTCTTTTCGATCAATAACAAATCCTCCTTCTGAACTAAGTTGTATTGAATAAACGAATTGGCAAAGGCCATACCCATATTGCCACATCCAATGATTGCGATTTTCATGCTAGCGATTTGAAAAAAGGTTTGCTAAAAATTGATTTAAGGAATCCCCGCGAAGTCCTTTGGCCACAATATTTCCTTTCGGATCTACCAAATAGGTCATCGGAATCGAGGATACTTGATAAGCCTGCGCCGCTACCGAATTCCAATATTGTAAGTCGGAAACATGCGGCCAAGTCAAGGAATCCTTTTGAATGGCAGTTATCCAGGCCGACTTCTCTTGATCTAAACTCACGCCAAAAATCTCAAATCCTTTGTCTTTGAAAGCGGCATAAGTCTTGATGACGTTGGGGTTTTCACGCCGACAAGGTCCGCACCAACTCGCCCAAAAATCAATGAGAACATATTTACCCCGGTAATCCGAAAGACGCTTGATTTCACCTGTTGGAGAAGGTAAGGCAATCTCTGGTGCTTCCGAACCAATTGAAACCCCTTTCATGCGTTTGATATTTTCGAGAAAAGGTTTCACTTGTGGGTGGTTCGGACGAACTTTCTTAAAGCGCTCAGCGATTTCCTCTAGTGTCGCAAATTCTTTGTCGGCTGGCAAAAAATTAGTTGCCCAAAGTGCCACTAAGTTTGTGCCCATGCTTGGAATTAATGCTTTAATCTTGGCAAATTGTTCTTGTTGGGCCACATCAAATGCTTTCTGAATACGCGCCTGTTCTCCAGGCTTATCTTGCAATTCCTTCGTCCAAGCCTCTACCTTCCCTTGTAGAGCATTCGTCAGGGCGAATAATTGATTCATAAAAACGATGTTGGGCGCATCACTTTTGATTTGAAATGTCCCAGCCTTTTCAGGCGTGTTTCTACCATCGGCTTGGACAAATACTTTTTCCCCGCCCTCAAGAATTACCAATACTTTTTGGGGATTAGGAACATCGAAAAAATTAATCAGATAAAAGCCCCCTTGGTCAAGCACTTTCCCTTTAAAAATCACTTGATGGTTCGCATCAGGAAGCAAAGAATCAATCTTTACTGCTTGACCGCGGCCATTAATCCATTCCAAATAAATCTTCCGTTGTGCCGCGACTTGATTGGCATGAACTGTGAGTTCAAAATCTTGCGCGTTGGCAAAAAAAGAACAACTTAAGATCCAAAATAGAAGGATTCGCTTCATTATTTATGTTGTTGGAGAGCTTCGCTGACTAATTGATTAACTCGTTTTGGATCCGCAGTCCCCTTGGATCGTTTCATAACCTCACCAATAAATAAGGCAATTAGGCCTTTCTTTCCTTGGTGATACTCCTTGATTTTGTCTGGGAATGCAGCTAAAGCGGCCTCAACAAAACCAGGAAGCTCGTCGGAGCTATCCTTATTCAACCAACCTTGTTCCTCCACGATTTGTTTGGGCGATTTGGTTGGAGTGGCTAAACATAAGCCAAATAGCTGCTGAACAGCTAAGTTATGTGTAATGGTTCCTTGCTCAACGAGTTCGACGATCTCAACCAAAGTCTCAGGAGTCAATTCAAAATCTTGAATACCAATGGCTTTATCGTTCAGGTGTGATTTCACAGGGCCCATTAACCAATTCGCTACGGGTTTGTAGGCCTTTGTTAATTGTGCTGCGGCTTCAAAATATAAAGCCATTTCACGTGTTTCAGCAAGGAAATGGGCGTCGTAAGCCGACAAATGATAAAGATCAATAAATTTTTGCTCTTGTTCCCAAGGAAGCCTAGGCATTAGTTTACGAATATCAGAAAGCCATTGTTCCGAAATATCCAAGGGAGCCAAATCAGGTTCTGGGAAATAACGGTAATCGTTCATGGTTTCTTTTACGCGCATACTATGCGTTTTCCCGGTATGAGCATCAAACGTCCGCGTTTCTTGAATCAATTTCTCCCCTTTTAAAAGCGCCTCTTCTTGTCGGCGACATTCATATTCAATCGCGCGCTGAATATTTCTTAGGGAGTTCATATTCTTGATCTCCACTTTGGTTCCTAGTGTCTTTGTTCCTTTCGGCCGCAATGATATATTGACATCGGCACGCAGTGAACCTTCTTCCATATTTCCGTCGCAGATACCGAGGTAACGAACGAGCTTACGAACTTCGGAAACCATGGCAAAAGCCTCTTCAGCAGAATGAATTGCTGGTTCGGTCACCATTTCAATAAGTGGTGTTCCGGCACGATTGTAGTCGATGAAACTAAATGGGTTATCCCCTTCATGAAGTGATTTACCCGCGTCTTCCTCTAAGTGAATATGATGAAAAGGAAGAACTTTGACGCCCTCGGATAGATGCACCTTAATGGATCCACCGATACAGATCGGGGTTTTATCTTGAGTGATTTGATATCCTTTTGGAAGGTCAGGATAAAAATAGTTTTTACGGTCGAAATTTTGCCAACGGGCAATTTCACAGCCAAGGGCGAAGCCCATTTTGATGGCAAATTCGACGGCTTTTTTATTCAAATGAGGCAATGTGCCTGGATGACCTAAGGTAATCGGGGAAATGAGCGTATTAGCATCCCGACCAAAGCGAACGGGGTCGCTGGCAAAAATTTTGGAATCCGTCTGCAATTGGGCATGAATTTCAAGACCAATTACGGGTTCATACATGGAGGATTGAAAAGTACTCACAAATTTTTTGGCTAATACAGTATAAAAGTAAGTAAAGATACTAAAAAGCTTGGCGAATTTTGCCTACGAAGCTTTCATTTTACACGTACAAGCTGATTTGTGTTTATAGTTTACCCAATAGGCATAGGCAACCGAGCAACCTAATAAGACGCCGAATATCCAGTTGTAATTTTGACTTCCGGTGAGCACTTCCAAAATTTTCAAGAGAAAAGCAATACCCAGAAAATAGAGGGGCTTAAGGCGCTGGTGTTTTTTATAATCCAAAATTAAGATATAAGTCGCTAAACCAAAACTTGATAAAACCAAAGACCATTCCACCCAAGGGGAAAATGCGAGCGTGCCCAACACGTATGGAGCAAAGAAAATCAACAAAGGCATTGTCAAACAATGCACAGCACATAGGAAAGAAAGGAATAAACCTACCTTTTCCATCGGTATCATCTCTTTAGCTCGGATATATTTAGACAATTGCTTAATTATTTAATATTTACCGGAAATTCAATATCTAAGTCGGTCGAACCGGGGGTATCCGTACCGTCTTTGGTTGCTTTCCCATTAACGGGAGGTTGATGTTTAAGAACAACCGAAAACTTTCCATTTCCTCCGGCGTATTGGACTTTTACTTCGCCTTTTAGGCCAAGAGCTAATCCGTTTTTATCAAGATCTTTAGATTTATGGGACATCAAGCCCAGTGGAGTAGATTTAAAAATAAAAAGATGCACGTCTCCCTCATTTTCGATTTCTTTCGAAATATCAACGACAGGAGTTTTTGTCTCATCCAAAAGCGAAATATCCATATCATACGTAGAATTTTTATCTAGAACGATTGGATCAATGGAATCTACTACCCCATCACCTTGTAAATCACGCCAATAGAAGGTCTTCACTGGACTAGAAGGACTAGTTACAGACGTAAATTGTAACTTCACCGTGGTAATCAACTCATTATCATCATGCGGCTCATGTTCTTCTTTTGAACAGCCAGAAAACAGCATTAAAAGCGCAGTAAGAATAAAAACATGCTTCATTTTAGTATTAGTTGTTGAAATAGAGAGTAGATGAATTTAATTGGACACAAATATGCAACATTGTTGCAAAATATGCAAA
>JBJTMZ010000156.1:0-2608 GCA_046073805.1 Aquirufa sp. | reverse complement strand
ATGCAAATTGGCAGATATTTTGATCTATCAAGACAAGGCCATTCGCGTGACCGACCCAAAAAATTATCGCTTAGGAAATCTTTAAATCACCGCATTATGTTCATTATCGAAACTTATACGACAGCCGTATGTCTTTGCGTGGTAACCATGTTATGTTGGGGTTCTTGGGCGAATACCCAAAAACTAACTACATCCACCTGGCGCTTTGAATTATTTTATTGGGATTATTCGATTGGAATATTGCTGGCGTCATTGCTGCTTGCATTGACCCTGGGAAGTTCGGGAGATGCGGGAAGGAGCTTTCTCGCCGATTTGGATCAGGCAAGTTCTGAAAATGTTCAATCCGCCTTAATCGGTGGGGCGGTATTTAATGCAGCCAATATATTATTAGTAGCCGCGATTGGAATCACGGGGATGTCGGTGGCATTTCCAGTGGGCATAGGGATCGCTTTGGTGTTGGGTGTTTTGGTGAATTATTTGGATAGCCCCACGGGTAATCCGGCAATCATTTTCGGCGGAGTTGCTTTGATTACGTTGGCGATCATCCTGAATGCTTGGGCTTATGGGAAGCGCGGGTCGACGGGGATGTCGGTGAAAGGTTTGCTGATTGCCGTTGTCAGTGGATGCATGATGGGCTTATTTTATAAGTATGTGGCTAATTCCATGGTAATTAATTTCTCGATTCCAGAAGCAGGTAAATTGACTCCGTATTCTGCACTGGTCTTTTTTGCGGTCGGAATTTTAGGAAGTTCATTGCTCTTTAACACCTTACAAATGTATCGTCCGTTTCAGGGTGCGCCGGTGAGCTTTGCGGATTATTTCCGTGGAAGTTTAAAAGATCATGGTGTGGGTATGTTGGGCGGCGCCATTTGGTTTGTGGGGATGGCCTTCAGTATTTTGGCCTCCGAAAAAGCGGGTACAGCCATCTCTTATGGCTTGGGTCAGGGAGCGACGGTTGTCGCAGCCCTTTGGGGAATTTATGTATGGAAGGAGTTTGAGGGCAGTGACGCAAAAACCCAAGGAATGCTAAAGCTCATGTTGGCTTTATACATCCTCGGGTTAGGGCTTTTAATTTATGCCAAATAGTTAGTTGGCCTTCACTTTTTTCCAAGCTCCATTCACTTGCACATCAACGGTTCCACCGCCTTTTCGGGTCAAGCTAAAGTCTTTCACTTTGCCATTGGCCCAGGTCATGTTAAGCGTATAGCCGCCGCGTGTTTTTAGCCCTTTGACTTCTCCGGAATCCCAGGCTTTTGGCAACGCAGGTAGTAAGTAAATCTTCGAAGAAGTTGACTGCACAAGCATTTCAGCTACGGCCGCTGCACCTCCAAAATTTCCGTCGATTTGGAAGGGAGGGTGTGCGTCAAAAAGGTTCGGATAGGTTCCACCGCCGCGTTGGTAATTGATTTTGACTCCATCGGGCTCAACGTATTTGAGAAGTTCGCGATACATCTTGTAGGCATGGTCCCCGTCTTTGAGGCGCGCCCAGAGGTTGATGCGCCAGCCTTTGGACCAACCGGTTGTTTCGTCCCCTTTTATCTCCAGGGTTTTCTTGGCGGCATCAGTCAATTTTGGAGTTTCCTCCACCGTCAAGTGATTGCCCGGGAAAAGACCATACAAATGACTTTGGTGGCGGTGTTTGGGATCTTGATCTGGCCAATCGTGGTACCATTCTTGAAGGTTTCCGAGTTTGCCAACTTGATAAGGATATAGATTTGCCAATGCTTCTTTCACCTGTGACACAAAAGCGGGGTCGTTTTGAAGAACGTTTTGTGCAGCGATGATATCCAAAAATAATTCCCGAATCATGGCTAAATCTGCCGTTCCACCATAAAGTGTGGAGCCGATGTATCCGGTAGGAGTGATGAATTTGTTTTCGGGGGATGTCGATGGGGATGTCATGAGTTTCCCGTTTTGATCTTTGACCATGAATGCCAAACAGAATTCGGCAGCCCCTTTCATCAACGGGTAGCCTTTTTCCTGCAAGAATTTTTTGTCTTGCGTAAATTGGTAATGCTCCCAAAGGTGAGTAGATGCCCAGGTAGCCCCCATCGGCCAGTTGGCCCAGCTAGGCTCTCCGTTCCCAAAATCCCCGACAGGATTTGTCATCGCCCAAATGTCGGAGTTGTGGTGTGTCACCCAACCTGGCGCGTTGTAAAAAGTCTGCGCACTGATTCGGCCTGTTTTTTCGAGGTTTTCGAGGAACCCTAAAAAGGACTGATGCATTTCGGATAGGTTGGTATTTTCGGCTAACCAATAATTCTCCTCGGCATTGATGTTCATCGTGTAATTACTGCTCCAAGGCGGTTGGATATGCGGATTCCACAGGCCTTGCAGGTTAGCTGGCACTTTGGGTGTTCGAGAGCTGCTGATCAGTAAGTAACGGCCGTATTGAAAATACAAGGCTTCTAAATAGGGATCTGATTCACCTGTCGCATAACGGCGTAGGCGTTCGTCGGTAGGTAATTCAGGAGCTGGCTTCCCTCCCAGCGAAAATGAAACGCGCTGGAAAAAAGGTTGATAATCCGCCAAATGACGGGCAACCAAGGATTTGAATGGGATTAAACTAGCGTCTTGTAATTGTTTTTGAGCGAGCGAGTCGTCGTTG
>JBJTMZ010000155.1:0-8210 GCA_046073805.1 Aquirufa sp. | reverse complement strand
ACTGCCTTTTTCCGTAATCAAATATTCCTGTGCATCCATGTCCAATTGGCCTTTGAAGATGCTGGTATTCGGTTGGTGACCAATCGCCACAAAGAATCCCGTTAATGCGATCTCCTCCGTTGCTTGTGTTACATTATTTTTAATTCGGATTCCGGTAACTCCATTCGCATCGCCCAGGATTTCTTCCGTTTCTGAATTCCAATGAATCTTGATTTTCGGGTTATTTTTCACGCGTTCCTGCATAATTAGGGAAGCACGCATTTGGTCCCGACGAACGATTAAATGAACCTCGGTACATAAATTAGCCAAATAACTAGCCTCTTCGGCTGCTGTATCTCCCGCACCTACAACCGCAACGACCTGATTACGATAGAAAAATCCATCACAAACCGCACAAGCTGATACACCCAAGCCATTAAACTTGGTCTCGCCTTCTAAGCCCAACCATTTGGCAGATGCACCGGTGGCAATAATCACCGAATCAGCTAAGATTTCAGTCGTGTCGTCAATCCAAACCTTTTTAGGTTGGCTTGTAAAATCTACCTTCGTCGCCATTCCATAACGAACATCCGTTCCAAAACGCTTTGCTTGGTTCTCCAAATCCACCATCATTGCTGGACCATCGATACCATTGGGGTATCCTGGAAAATTATCAACTTCCGTGGTGGTTGTTAATTGGCCGCCTGGCTGACCTCCTTGATACATCACGGGCTGTAAACCCGCTCGGGATGCGTAAATGGCAGCAGTATAACCTGCGGGACCTGAACCAATAATTAAGCACTTGATTGTATTCGACATAATAGGTAAAATGGGACAAAAATGAGTCTGCAAATTTCGGTAAATAAGCTTAGATTCACAAACCTCGAATTTCTCCTTTTTGTTCCTTACATTTGTTAGTAAACCGCATGTTTAACGTATGAAAGGTAAAAATATTACGCACAACCTCACCTTTTGGGTACTGTTGTCCATTTTCATTGGTATCATAATTGGCCATTTCTTTCCAGCATTCGCCTTACATCAGGTTTTAGCGGATAAAATTTCTTACAACTTTTTAGGAACTGAAATTTCCTTAGGCAAGAGTTTAAGCGAAGTTTTATCCGGGATTTTTATCAGCCTTGTAAAATTGTTTATTCACCCCATCATCTTCTTGACGATTAGTTTAGGGATCGTCAACATGGGTAATCTAAAGAAAGTAGGTCGCGTTGGAGGAAAGGCCTTGCTTTATTTTGAGGTCGTGACAACCCTGGCCTTGATTATCGGCTTAGGTGTTTCTCATCTGTTGAACCCTGGCGAAGGAGTTATTCGTGCTGATATCGCTGGTGGGGATATTTCCAAATACACGCAAAAAGCCGCCAGTTTTAGTTGGATGATTTTTCTCAAGGAAAACTTTACCATTCAGGTCCTAGGTTTTTCGTTATTCTTTGGCTCATTTTTAAATTTTGTTCGCGGGAAAGCTCGAATGATTTCTGGGATGCAACAGGCCGAACATTGGGTATTTAAGGGTTTAAAATTTGTCATGTATTTAGCCCCTTTGGGTGCTTTAGGTGGAATGGCTTTTACCATTGGTAAATTCGGTATTCACTCTTTGTTACCTTTAGCTAAACTGATGGTTTCCGTGTATGCGACCATGGGGATTTTTATCTTTGTTGTTTTAGCACTAATCATGCGGAGTTGCGGAGAACGAATTACGTCCTTTTTGAATTACATCAAAGAGGAATTATTAATCGTTTTGGGAACATCCTCCTCCGAAGCGGCTTTACCTTCTCTCATGAAAAAACTGGAGGCCATGGGCTGTTCGAAATCGGTGGTGGGGCTCGTGGTGCCCGCCGGTTATTCATTTAATCTGGATGGGACGAGTATTTATTTATCCATGGCTACGCTATTTTTGGCGCAAGTTTATGGCATCGACTTATCAGTTGAGCAACTACTCACCATCATCGGTGTTCTCATGGTTACTTCCAAAGGTGCCGCTGGAGTTACCGGAAGCGGTTTTGTTGTGCTTGCCTCAACTTTAACCGCGCTGCAAGTTATACCTTTGGAAGGACTTGCCTTATTATTGGGCGTCGACCGATTTATGTCGGAAGCCCGTGCTATCACCAACTTTATCGGGAATGGCGTCGCGACCATTTGGCTCGCGAAACACGAAGGAGAATTTCATCAACCAGAAGCCTAATATAAATTTATGTCCACTTCATCCATTTTAAAACAAGATGCCCTCGAGTACCACGCCGGTGGTAAGCCCGGGAAAATCGAAGTCAAACCCACGAAATCAACTGCTACCCAACGTGACCTTTCCTTAGCGTATTCACCGGGAGTAGCGGAACCTTGTCTAGAGATTGCGGCCAACATCGAGAAGGTCTATGATTATACCGCCAAAGGAAATTTAGTCGGGGTAATCTCCAACGGAACAGCCGTCTTAGGTCTTGGAAATATTGGTGCGGAAGCCTCTAAACCTGTTATGGAAGGGAAGGGGGTCCTATTTAAAGTCTTTTCCGATATCGATGTTTTTGACTTGGAACTTTCCTGTACCGATCCCGATCAGTTTGTTCAGACAGTTGTTAATTTGGAGCCCACTTTTGGGGGAATCAACCTGGAAGATATCAAAAGTCCCGAGTGCTTTGAAATCGAGGAGAAACTCAAAAAGCGCCTGAAGATTCCGATTATGCATGATGACCAACATGGCACTGCCATCATTTCATCAGCTGCATTAATCAATGCCTTAGAGATCGTAGGGAAGAAAATTGAGGACGCTCGTTTTGTTATTTCTGGTGCCGGTGCTGCGGCGATTTCCTGCATTAAGCTTTACCTAAAACTCGGTGCACGTATTGAGAATTTCTATATTTTTGATAAAGATGGATTGGTTTCCCAAGACCGGAATGATCTGAACATCTACTTAGCTCCGCTAGCCGGTCCTGCAGGTAAACAAGTTTCCTTAGCCCAAGCCATGAAAGGGGCAGATGTCTTCCTGGGTTTGTCCGTCGGCAATATCTTAAAGCCGGAAATGATTGCCTCCATGTCCGCCAATCCCATCGTTTTCGCCATGGCTAATCCGACACCCGAGATTGGGTATGAAGAAGCCAAAGCCGTTCGTGATGATTTGATCATGGCCACCGGACGCTCCGATTTTCCCAATCAAGTCAACAATGTATTGGGATTCCCCTTCATTTTCCGGGGAGCTTTAGACGTTCGTGCCACCGAAATCAACGACGAAATGAAGTTGGCCGCCGCCAAGGCACTCGCTTCTTTAGCAAAGAAGCCTGTTCCCGATATCGTGAATTTGGCCTATAATGAGAAGAGTTTAAGTTTTGGACCGGATTACATTATTCCAAAGCCGGTCGATCCACGTTTGATTACCACCGTTTCCATGGCCGTAGCGAAAGCTGCGATGGATTCGGGAGTAGCGACGAAACCGATTGCCGATTGGGAGGCGTATGAATTGCAATTAGCGAAACGCCTAGGTCTTGACAACCAGGTGATGAAGTTTATTCTAAAACGTGCGAAGAGTAAACCGAAGCGTATTTTATTTGCGGATGCGGAGAATTTAAAAGTTTTAAAAGCCGTACGCGAAGTGCTCGATGAGGGTATCGCGAAACCGATTTTGTTGGGTAACCGAGCGAAGATCCAAGCCATTTGCGACGAAAATCATTTGGATCTCGGTAAGACGGAAATCTTGGATTTCAAACATGCAGATAATGCGGGGCTGGTGGCTGAGTTTGCCGACTTGTTCTATGAGAAACGTAAGCGTCGTGGAGTGACTCGGTGGGAGGCCAACAAGCAAGTGCGCAAGAGTAATTATTTCGCCGCTATGATGCTCGAGACGGATCGCGCAGATGGCGTTATTTCAGGTTTGACGAAAAACTATCCAGAATCAATTCGTCCAGCTTTACAGATTATTGGAAAGCAAAAAGGAGTGAAGAAGGTTTCGGGTATGTATTTATTATTATCGCAAAAAGGACCTTTGTTCTTCTCCGATACTACCGTCAATTTTGACCCTACCGTAGAAGATATCGTCGAAATTACGGAGTTGACCACCAAAGCCGTGAAGCGCTTTAATATCATTCCGCGCATTGCCTTGTTAAGTTATTCGAATTTCGGTTCTGCTGATGGATCCGATGCCATTAAAATGCGCGAGGCTACTCAGATATTACAAGAGAAGCATCCCGACTGGATCATCGAGGGAGAGATGCAAGCCCACTTAGCTTTCGATAAGGAATTGCGCCAACAAAATTATCCGTTCGCTGCCCTAGGAAACGAAATGGCGAATACCTTAATTTTCCCTAACCTGTCTGCCGCAAACATTGCATATAACTTATTAAAAGAAGCTGCGGATATTGAATACGTGGGGCCGATTTTATTAGGCTTGGGTAAGCCGACACACATCTTACAATTGGGAGCATCGGTTCGAGAAATCGTCAATATGGTCGCGATTGCAGTCGTCGAAGCACAGTCAAAGGCCTAAAAACTAAAATCCCCAACCGCACGGTTGGGGATTTTTTTATTTCATCCAGTTATTCCTTAATTCCAATTGCTCCTTGCTTGGCAATTTTACCTCGCGGATTGCTTGCCTACTAGCTTGTTGGACCATAAAATAAGGCGCCTTCAAATGATAGATTTGATAGGTTCCGTCCTCTTTTTTTCGTGCCACATCCCAGGCGAGCGTATCTCCCGGCTGAATGATTTGAAGTATTTTCTGTGTGTTTTTCACAAAGTTCTCCAAGTCAGTGGGCAAGCCATTGATGGAAACTAATTCATCTTTTTCGTGCATTCCCATTTGTTGGCCTAATGCATTAATCGCCGATGAAGATTGTAAGGTAGCCCGTTTGGTCGTCTCATTGATGGATAAACCCTGAATATCAAATCCTAAGGTCTTCGCCTCTTCCTGTTGGTTTTCATCCCAGGTATACCCGATTTGATTTAACCACATTTGTATGGGCAAGGCTTTGGCACCCGCTACATAATCTTGAAAGAAATCACGTAGAGCCGGCAAATGCGTTATCTGAATAATCTTATCAAAAAGCTGATTATCTTGGAATGATTTGCTAGGCCCAAATTCTTTGGATAAGGCCTGTAGAAGCAATTGATTATTCCATTTCCCTTGACTCAACCTGCGCAAGGTGATATCTAAGCCAAAACCGATGAGTGCGCCTTTTTGGTAGACGTTGGCATATTGGTCCTTGTATTTACCAAGTACTTGTTTGCTCATGGTTGTAAATGGAACCTTGGAATCAAATTGCAGCTCCATGGTTTCCTTTTTCTCCTGAATGGTTTGGAAGAATTTGTGATCGTCGATTAAACCTCCTTTTAGCTGCATGTGATGCGCTGCGTATTCGGTAAGTCCTTCGTATAGCCATAGATGCTCCGACATCTGTGGGTTCATAAAATTGAAATTCCCAATTTCTTCCGAGTGTATGGACAGGGGCGTTACGATATGGAAAAATTCATGGGCACAGACGTCCCGAATCGTTTGGCCCAATTGATCGATTCCCCCTTCAGGTAAATAATAAAAGGAGGATTGCGTATGTTCTAAGGCGCCAAAGCTTCCCCCTTTCAATTCACTCGAGAGAACTATTAAAAACGCATAACGTTTAACGGGTAATTTTCCGCCTAGGTAATTGCGCTGAGCGACTAAGAGCGGTCGGATGTTCTCCGCAATTTCCGCGGCATTGATGGATTTATTTGGAGAATACACGGAAACCAAAATATTGGATTCCGGAAATTGAATACTCGCAGTGTCAGCCTCGCAGTACATGATAGGTGCGTCAACTAGACTTTGGTAATTGGGGCTTGTGAAAATGTCGAGATTCCCTTTTCCGAAGTTTAACAGGGACGAGCTCCCGTATAGCATGCTGGGTTTTTGAATAGAAACTTGAACTGGGTTTTTCTCGAGCCCCTCAACAAACCCCAAGAAGCCGTGGACGTTAAAGGCAATCAGGCTATCCTGCTGAATATTTGTGCCTGCGGGTTCGAAGATGTATTCCCCTTTAATTTCGGGACTATCCCAGGTATCATTGACTTCATATTCCAAGTGATCGAGGGATTGTACCTGTGCGATTTGATATTGGTTGATATTCTTCTGTTGGACAGGAAGTGCTTTCCCCGATTTATCGAGCGCCTTGAATCCTTGGATGTATCTTCCAAAATCATAATTCGCATAGGTGCCGGGTACCTGCTTGGGAAAGCTAAATACAATACTGTTTGTGGACTGTTTGGGAAGCACAACCTGGACGCGAACACGGTCATTTGAGACATGCTGCAGGTCTACCTTGTATTGAATTGTTTGCCCCCATGCACCTGAAACAATCAGGCAAAGGAGGCTAATTTTTATAATTAATCGCATCTTTCGGGTCTATCTTTTGAATCAATTGTGTGGGGATGAAGATCATTATGCTCACTAAAATAACCGTGGCTAGGTTGACCAATACCCAAGTGAGTCCATCCCATTGAATGGGGACGGCCGACATATAATAATTTTCAGGATCGAGCGGGATGAGTTGGTAGGTAGCTTGTACCCAACAAAACGTCGCGGCAAAAACATTGGCAATGGCTAAGCCTCGCAGCATGATGAAGAAACCATTCCACCAAAATATACGCCGAATTTGTGCATGCGTACTTCCTAATGCCGTTAACAAACCGATCATGGGGATACGTTCCATGATTAAGACCCAAAGCGTTGCAATAAGATTAAAGCAAGCTACAAGCATCAAGAGGCTGATGAAGATGATGATATTGCGATCGAGCATTTTCATCCAATCATACAATGCCGGGTAAAGCTCTTCACTGGTTTCTAATTTCCATTCGTGGGGAAGCGTTTTTAAAAGGCTGTTCGGGTCGATTTTGGATTTTAGGTGAATTTCATAGGTACCTAACGAATCATTCGTCCAGCCGCTCATTTTTTGGACCCAACTGCGATCTGCCAGTACAATGAGTTTGTCCATTTCTTCCAAACCGGTTTCATAGATCCCCGTTATTTTTACTTTGCGGGGTCTTTCGGGTTGGCTTAGGAAATAGAGAATAAGTGATTCGTTCAGTTTGACGTTTAACTGTTTGGAAAGGCTCTTACTCAGGATGATATCTTGTGCGTTTTTTAGTTGGGATGAGCCTTCTCGCATGTTTTCAGCTAATTGTTGCGGAGGCATGTCGGAGCCGATTCCTTTGACAACCACGCCCGACATATTTTCTTTGCCCACAAGTATAGCGGGTTTTTGGACATGGGCTTGCACGTGATCGACCTCAGGGAGTTGGTCGGTTGCTTTTTCCCAGGCAAGGTTGCGGGTCATTGGAGATTCCGCTAAGGAGTGATTTTCAGAGATTTGACTAATGCGAATATCGCCTGAAAAACGAAGCATTTTGTTTAGAATGGCCTGTTTAAATCCGAAGAGGATGGAGAAGGCGATCAAGATAATTCCTGCACCCATGGCAATGGTTCCAATGCCCACGTAGGTCACCGTCTTGGAAAAGGAGGTGTCTTGGGTGTTTCGGATTCGCCGTGCGATGAACAAAGGGAATTTCACCGGTTTCTTATTTCTAATTTTTATCGGATATTTGGTCAGTCTAAACCAACGCGCAAAGAAAATGGGATTGCTTCGAAACTACAAACTTATCCTCGTATTGTTTTTTATGATTAGCCTAAGGGCTGTCGGTCAAGTCATTCCAGGGGCCTATCAAACCCAGAAATACCTTCCGCTACTCAAAGGAAAACAAGTTGCCCTCGTTGTGAACCACACGTCTGTCATCAGTAAAACGCATCTGGCAGATAGTTTGTTGGCCTTAGGCATTCAAGTAAAACGGATTTTTGCTCCCGAACACGGCTTTCGAGGTACTGCGGATGCGGGGGCACATATCGATAATGAAGTAGACGCGAAAACGGGATTGCCTTTGGTATCCTTGTATGGTAAACACAAGAAACCGTCGCCAGAGGATTTGTCGGGGATCGATGTAGTGATTTTTGATATTCAGGATGTGGGTACTCGTTTCTATACCTACAGTTCTACTTTGCTCTATGTTCAGGAGGCCTGTGCGGAGAATAAGGTCAAATTATTGGTCTTCGATCGTCCCAATCCCAATGGACATTACGTCGATGGCCCGGTTTTAGATCCTACCAAATATGCTTCCTTTGTGGGCTTGACCGCCATTCCGGTCGTTCATGGCCTAACGATGGGGGAGTATGCTCAAATGTTGAATGGGGAAGGTTGGTTAGCGAACAAAGTTGT
>JBJTMZ010000154.1:0-3370 GCA_046073805.1 Aquirufa sp. | reverse complement strand
TGTATTAGGCCTGCCGCTAGCGTTCATCCTGAGCCAGGATCAAACTCTCCATTGTAAATAATCTTTGGATGTTTGACTGCTCTTATTAATATAAGAAAATTGTCATTATCCTTGTCTTGAATGCTACTTAATATGACTAGTTCATTTAAAGAACTAATCTCGTCTTTATTTCTACCAACACGTCAAAGAACTCTTTTAACTTCATCACCTTTAAACAATCCGAAAACCATCTAATCAGCCCGAAGTCAATGTGCTAGAATCGTTTTCCTAGCGATTGGGAGTGCAAAGATGTAGGAATAATTTATAAATACCAACTCAACACACAAAAAAAATTAACCCAAACCCATAATTCATTGAAAATCAAGGGGGATAAAAAATAAAAAAACCTTGCTGAATTTTCCAACAAGGTTTAAAATCAATCAAAAAAGGAGACTATCCCAAAAAAGGATATCGAAAATCCGTCGGCGAAACGAATACCTCCTTCACCGTACGCGGCGAAACCCAACGCAATAAATTCAAGTAAGATCCCGCCTTATCGTTCGTACCCGATGCACGCGCGCCACCAAATGGCTGCTGACCCACTACCGCACCCGTACACTTATCATTTAAATACAGATTCCCTGCCGCATTCACCAATTTGGCCTTCGCCTCCTCTAGCGCATACGAATCCTGTGCAAAGATAGCGCCCGTTAATGCATAGGCTGATGTCTCATCAACCAGCTTCAGGGTCTCCACCCATTCCGCATCTGGATACACATAGATCGTAAGTACTGGACCAAAAATCTCATCCACCATCGTTCTCGATTTCGGATTCGTTGTCAATAAAACCGTCGGCTCCACGAAATAGCCCTTCGAATCATCACATCCACCTCCCGCAATCAATTGAATCGAAGGATCATTCTTCGCCTCCGCAATGAATCCGGAAATCTTGGCAAATGCCTTTGCATCAATCACCGCATTCACAAAATTTCCAAAATCCTCCGTACCTCCCATGCGAATCGCCGCCAAATCCTCCTTCAAATATGCCTCCACCTGCGGCCATAAAGATGCCGGAATATAAGCACGCGAAGCCGCTGAACATTTTTGGCCTTGATATTCAAATGCCCCACGAATCAATGCCACCGCCAAAGCCTTTGGCTCAGCCGAAGCATGGGCCACCACAAAATCTTTTCCGCCCGTCTCCCCCACAATCCGCGGATATGACTTATAGTTTGAAATATTATTTCCAATATTCTTCCAAATCGTCTGAAATACCGCCGTCGAGCCCGTAAAGTGGACCCCCGCAAAATCACGATGCGAAAAGACCACCTCTCCAGCCTCTGGACCATCCGCAAATACCAAGTTAATTACCCCAGCCGGCAATCCCGCCTCTTCCATGATATCCATCAACAATCCCGCCGAATAAACTTGACTCGGAGATGGCTTCCAAACCACCGTATTCCCCATCAAAGCCGGTGCCGCAGGTAAATTACCCGCAATCGCAGTGAAGTTGAACGGCGTCAACGCATACACAAAACCCTCCAAGGCACGATACTCCACCCGATTCCAAACACCCGGCGAAGAAACCGGTTGGTCCGCATAAATCTGCGACGCATAATGCACATTGAAACGTAAGAAATCCACCCACTCACACGATGCATCAATCTCCGCTTGAAAAGCATTTTTCGATTGCCCTAGCATTGTTCGAGCGTTTAAGTCCATTCGGTATTTGGTCGCCGACAATTCCGCTGCCTTCAAAAAGATCGCGGCACGGCGCTCCCAAGGAGTTGAGGCCCAAGCCTCATGCGCCGCCAATGCAGCATCAATCGCTTGACTAACTTCATTTTTACCACCCTCGTAATAATGTCCCAAAACATGTTGGTGATCATGCGGACAAGTCATCGCTACTTTTTTCGATCCCTTGACCGATTTCCCTGCAATGCGCATGGAAACATCTATCTGCTTCCCGCGTAATTCCGCTAATTTATGTTGTAAACGCTCCCGCTCAGATGAGCCGGGGGCATAACCTAAAATAGGTTCGTTGATCGGAGTAGGTACTTGAAAGAAACCAGTAGACATGTTGTATAAATTTGATGATGAGTAATTGGCCCGCAAATTACGGCTTTTAGCATAAAATTCAAGGCTCAAAATTTAAGTAGGGCTTCAAGCGCATCCAAACGGCAGGGTCGACCAATTTAATTTGCAAGAGCGATTCGAAATCAGGAATTACCCCATGCTGCTTTCGGTAGTTCAAAACGACCTTCGCTTGAGCGTAAGGCAAATAAGGATGTCGGAATTCATTCCAAATCGCCCGATTCACATACAAGGGTCGATAAACCCCAGAACCCAGTCGGAACTTTTTAAGGTGCTGCCTCACCCATACCGTGTCAATGCCATAAACTTCGAACAATTGCTCCGCCACCGCAAATCCTCCCAAACGCTCCCTAAACCCCAAAATTCTTCTCGCAAATCCCGGCCCAATTCCAGGCAAAGCGACCCACGCTGCCGAATCTGCCTGGTTGATATCAATCTGCCAATCCTGGGATTTCTTACCATAGGTCCTTTTTATTTTATCAGGCCTATTATATATATAGGTAGATCGCCGGACATAATTTTTCAATCGCTTCTCCTCCGCCGCCACATAAACCTCCTCATATCGTTTCGGATTGATTTCAGTAAGCTCCTGCCGCAAAGTGAAAAAACGATAGAGATAATGTACCGACATCCCCAAACAGATCAGAAATAATAAAAGACCGATACCCCGTATTTCTTGTCGGGTCATTCCAAGCATAAAACGGATGTAGTAGCGAAAGCGGGGGAGCATAAAAGCAGTAGTTCAGTGGGCAGTAATCAGTTGTCAGTAATCAGTAGGCAGTGGCCGGTATTTATTTTACTAGTTCAAAAACGAAAGTTAGGTGGATAGATTGTATCTATTAATTGATAAGTAATCCCTCCATGAGAATATCAAAATCAAATTAACTTCTATTTCTGAACACTGACTACTGATTACTGCCCACTGACTACATTATAAAAATTCCCCTCCCCTATTTGGCAATTAAAAAACTTTCACTAATTTTGCAGGCTATTTTAGGATTAACGCCTCCGGGCGAATCCGCAGATGGTTTTTCTGAAACACAAATCTCTTATCGTAGGGGAGGCGCAAAGGGAAATTCGATCTGATCTCTACGAGGCATTCAGCTTTTAATTTTCGTCGGAAACGGCGAGAAATTGCGCCCACGGGCCATTTTTCATTTTAATTTAAAACGTATAAAGCCTTGAGTAACATCACTGCCACAGGAAGACACAGCTTTGCGAAAACGCAGTCTGTGATCAATTATCCAGATTTTCTGGATATCCAAGTCCAATCCTTCCAGGATTTTTTCCAGCTTGA
>JBJTMZ010000153.1:0-6322 GCA_046073805.1 Aquirufa sp. | reverse complement strand
TCTTAATTCTTAGCTCTAATGCGGCAATTTATCTCTAAACTTCCCATATACCCAAGTACCTGCTACGGCGCTTATGATGACAACAATGATGGCAAGAACCCCTGTTCCCAACTGCGCAAATAAGGGCCCAGGGCATGCTCCGGTAATTGCCCAGCCTAAACCGAAGATTAATCCGCCGTGGATTTGGCCTTTATTGAATTTTTTATCGGTAAAGGTAATTTCTTCTCCGTGAATCGTTTTAATCTTGAATCTCTTGATAAGGAAGACCGAGATAGCACCCACGACAACCGCAGTCCCGATCACACCATACATGTGAAAGCTTTGTAAACGGAACATTTCTTGGATTCTAAACCATGAAATGATTTCTGCTTTAACGAATACGATACCGAATACAATACCAACGGCCAAATACTTGAAATTATACCACCAAGGATGGCTTAAATTGGATTCGTTGATACACATGGTGTCTAGTGAACGAACTTCAAAATCTGTTTCTTCTTGTTGCGTCTTCATACTTATAGGCTTAAAATGAATGGTAAAATAAGATTGGCCATGACAAACCCACCAATCATAAAGCAAATAGTTGCCACTAAAGATGGCCATTGTAAGTCGGAGAGACCCATAATCGCATGTCCTGAGGTACATCCGCCCGCATAGCGAGTTCCAAAGCCAACCAGAAATCCTCCTCCGACCATCATAAGAAATCCACGTAACGTGAAGATATCATGTAATGCAAATAGTTGCACGGGTACCATACCCGAAAGATCGGTAATTCCATATCCCGCTAGTTCTTGAGCTAAATCTGGGTGAATAGTAATCGGGGCATCGGAACCTAAAAAATGGGCTGCAATAAAGCCCCCTATCAAGATTCCGCCGATGAAAAACAGATTCCAAGATTCCTTTTTCCAATCGTATTTAAAAAATGGAATATCACTTGGAAAGCATGCGGCACACATGTGACGTAAATTAGCCGATATGCCAAAGTGCTTATTGCCAAGGATCAACAAGGCCGGGACAATAAGTCCGATGATAATTCCTGCCGTGTACCAAGGCCAGGGTTGGGTGATTGTTTCTATCATAAGTAAGTTAAATTAGTCGCTAGTCTAATGTCACTAGCCTATTGTTAAATTTAGTTTAAAATTTATTAATGTAATTTCTCTTCTTTAAAGGTACGCCATTGTGAGATAGTGCCAATCAAAAAATAACCCATAACAGCAAAGTAGACGATGCTATTAAGTGGTTTGCTTGTGATCGGACATGTACCTGTTGCGCAACCGATGTCTCTCCAGTAAAAATATCCAAAGAGGCCTCCAAAGAACCCTCCTACGATAGACCAAATGTTATTTAGAATGTACTTCTTCATAAGATACTTCATCGGTTTCAATACTTGTTGATTTATTCATGGGAACTCCACAGCCTTGTGCACCACAACCCGCATTTAAAACAGCCATGCCTACCAATACGAATCCGAGCATAGCCATGAGTGTATCATATCCATGATAAGCCTCAATCAGCGCGTATCCCCCAATAAGAAGTCGGATAATTCGCATCAATCCCCAGTTTTGAGTTAAATTTGTCAACATCATGTAAAGATTTAATCCCCAGGCAAAGGCCTGGGGAAAATGAGTTAATCTTGATAAGCGAGCATATCGTGTAAGCCTCCGCCGTTATAAACTTCCGACAATCCAGCTTGTTTTAGCAGATTCATAGCCATGCCTGAGCGGTTTCCGCTCCGACAGTATACTACGATGGGTCCTTCCATAGCTTTAAATTCATCTAGTTTCAAAGGCACGATTCCCAAGGGAATATTGATGGCTCCATCATAATGTCCACTCGCAAATTCACTTGTTTCACGAACATCTACTACGGTTGTCGATGGGTTTTTTAATAGATCTTCCATGTTACAATAGGGTTGATGGACAAACATAGTCCGTGATTTTAAATTTCGCTGATTCTTTGATCGCTTTGAAGCCACCATTTACGTCGATTAAATTATCATAACCACGTGCACGAAGTGTCGAGTTAAAGATCATCGAACGGTATCCACCTGCACAGTGTACGAAGTAAGTCTTGTCCTTGTTGATTTTCAACATGCTGTCGTTGATGAAGTCTAATGGTGCATTTTCAGCTTCTACCACGTGCTCGCTTAAATATTCTGAGTTTTTACGCACATCGATGATTTCACCCTCACCCGCTTCAAAACGTGCGAACATTTCCTCTGGGCTGATCGATGAAATTGTATCAATTTCCTTATTAGCAGATTTCCAAGCAGCAAATCCGCCTTTCAAATATCCGATTGTAAAGTCGTAACCAACACGTGCTAAACGGGTGATTACTTCCTCTTCGCGTCCTTCTTCGGTTACCAACAAGATTTCTTGTTTGATATCGGGAATCATAGCACCCACCCAGGGTGCGAAAGAGCCATCAATTCCGATGTTAATTGAATTGGGGATAAATCCTGCAGCAAAGGTCTGTGGATCACGTGTATCCAAAATCAAAGCACCTGTTTCGTTGGCGGCTACTTCAAAGGCTTCAGGAGAAAGCGCATGCTGTCCGCGTTCCATGACCTTATCGATTGAATCATATCCTTGGATATTCATCAACACGTTTAAAGGGAAATAGGCCGGTGGGGCAACTAAGCCCGTTAAAACCTCTTTCTTAAACGCCTCTTTTGTCAAAGCTGGATTCAAAGCATAGTTTGTCTTTTTTTGATTTCCCAATGTATCTGTTGTCTCCTTGCTCATGTTTTTTCCACAGGCAGATCCTGCGCCGTGCGCAGGATAAACAATAATATCATCTTCTAACGGCATGATTTTATTTCGCAATGAATCGTAAAGGTGTCCTGCCAAAATGTCCTCTGTTAATTCCGCTTTTACTTTTTGCGCTAAATCAGGACGGCCTACGTCACCGATGAATAAAGTATCACCCGAGAACAAGCTTGTTTCTTTACCTGTCTCATCGATTAATAAGAAACAAGTAGATTCCATTGTGTGGCCTGGCGTGTGAATCACACGGATTGTAGCGTTGCCTAATTTGAATTCTTGACCATCTGTCGCGGAGATACATTCGAATGCGCAAGCTGCATTGGGTCCATAAACGATGGGAGCACCTGTTTTAGCTGATAAATCGATGTGTCCAGAAACAAAATCCGCATGAAAGTGTGTTTCAAAAACATATTTGATTTTAGCGCCATTGCGCTCAGCCTTTTCGATGTAAGGTTGAACCTCCCGCAATGGATCGATGATCGCTGCTTCACCATTGTTCTCGATGTAATAAGCACCCTGTGCTAAACATCCGGTATAAATTTGTTCTACTTTCATTTGTGTAATTATTATGCTGTGAATGTGTTATTTTATTTTAAAGGGAAAGCAAGTTGTTGGACTAGGATATAAATACCCATAACAAGAACGAACCAACCGAAACCTATTTTTAGTTTATTACCATCAACTTTTTTACTGATAATATCCCCTAAAAATATTCCTCCAATCGCAAGACCAGTCACCGTTAATAAGAGCGTCCAATCGATTTGTGTATGGCCTAAATCTCCCGTAAATCCAATGAGTGATTTTGCTGCAATGATTAATAGGGAAGTCCCAACGGCTTGTTTCATGGATAATTTAGAAAGCATTACGAGGGCTGGAATAATCAAGAAACCTCCTCCTGCACCTACCAATCCCGTTAAGACACCCACCACGGCACCTTCCAAAAGAATCATTGGATAATTGAAAACCTGTTCCTCTTCTACATAAGTCCCTAATTTCTCTTTCTCGCATTGTTCACATTTTCCACGAATCATGGAAATCGAGGCAGCAACCATTAGAATGGCAAATAAGACCATCATCAAGATTGATTTTGTTACGATAAACTCACCAATCGAAAAAACCTCTGCGGGAATTAAGGGTACAATGAATTTACGGGTCGCATAAACTGATGCAATGGATGGAATACCAAAAATAACCGCTGTTTTTACATTGATTAAGCCTTGTTTGTATTTTGGGAAGGCGCCAACTAACGAACTGGCACCCACCACAAAAAGGGAATATGCTGTTGCCAAGATTGGATCCACGCCAAATAAATAAACCAAGACGGGTACCGTTAAAATTGAACCTCCACCTCCAATCAAGCCCAGTGATATTCCGATAAGTAATGAGGCAAAGTAGCCGATAATTTCCATGTGTATTTTTTGCTAGTATTGATAAGACAAATGTCAGATGATTTCAAATGCTTTTTCGTGATTTATATCACAAGTCTATAAAATTTACCACTGGTAATTTACAATGAAATTCCATGTACTCATATCCACCTTGTTTAGGATGTATTTGCTATTTTCTTTTGTGTCTCCTTGGTTATGTTTATTCACGTATAAGACTTGAATCTCGGCACCTTTCAGGATTTTTTGAGCATCCCAAATAAATTCAATATTGGTTTGCGTGTAAGAAGGCATTCCATATTTATTTAATGCATAATTGTCCACAGATGGTAAAAGAAAATACCCAATACTTGGGTGAATTTTTAATCCCCAATTTGGTATTTGATACATACTTCGCGCAACTAGGGCATTAACTCCGCCCAAACCTTCGTTTCGTTCTCGGGGCATAAATGTAAAAAAGGGATCTTTTCCCCACTCACGTGGCATAAGATACTTCCCCTCCGAACTGATTTGATTATAATTGATTGAGCCACCCCATCGTTTATTTTCAAATCCAAGTCGAAGTCCCCAACTCGCAGCGTGATGATCTTTTTCATCGAATAAATTATTACCCAAGGCGTATTGTTTCATCGCCTGAATACCCATCATCCATTTACCTTCACCCATTTTGTATTGTTTTTCCATTTGGATGAATGCTGTGTTTGCAATTTGATCTACGAAGATGTTAGAAAATTTTAAGGAAATAGTTTTTGTAAGTTGCTGGTTTAGTCCGGTTAATAGTATCCCTCTGCTACTTAGTTGACCTGAATAGTTGGATTTCTGTCCCCATGCATTCACTCCTACGGGGTAGTAGCCAATAGATGATGCCACAGAGGACCAGCCCATGGTTCCGCGAGGTGCGATTTCATATAAATAAGCAAATTCCCAATGGTTGAAAGAGGCATAAATTCCCCCCACTGCCGTTGGCCTCATTCGACCGTCTTGAGGATTGATAAATGGGGTATTGATGATTTGTCGGCCGATCGTCAATTTGAATTTGTCTTTTGCAAATTGCAAATTCATTTTTTCGATTCGGGATAGAAAATGTTGGTTCGTGATGTCTGCTTGGTCAAATAAACCGATTTCGTATCGACTTGAAGGTACAAGGCTAGAGTTCAAAAATGAACTTGTTATTGAGCCAGCGACTTCTGCTGTCCAATATTTTTTGAATTTATACTTGAATCCCATTTCTCCTCCAAAGGCATTTGCCGCATAATCAGGTAATCTGGCGCTGTTGTCGGTTGACATGTGATAATAGCGCAATTTTCCATAGAATGGGGATTGTGCGTAACTAGCAAAACATAGGAGTAATAATATATACTTTGTCATTCAACAAAGTTCTCACGCTATGATGAATCAATCCGTGATTTAAATCACAGTGCTTTTAAATCGATAATTTCAATTTGGTTTTTATTGATTTTGATATGTCCTTTTTCCGAAAGCTTTTTCATTAATCTCGAAATTACTTCTCGCGAGGAGTTTAATTCAGTTGCAATATCGGTAAATGAAACCTTGATCGTATTACTCTTCAAGCTTTTTTGGTGTTGTTTTAAATACCAAAGCAATCGCTCATCCAAATTACGGAAGGCGATGTGGTCTAAGGTATCCAACAATTCCTCAAAACGGGAGCGATAGGTTTCTAATACGAATTGGTACCAAGTTTTGTATTTGGAGGCCCATTCATCCATCAATTCCACCGGGATGGTCATGACTTCGGTGTCGACCAAAGCCTTGGCCATAATCTGGCTATTCAAGTTGCGCGCCGCGCAGGTCATCGAGATCGCACAGGCCTCACCCGGGTGCAAATTGTACATGAAAACTTCATTGCCTTCATCATCTTCGCGGAATACTTTAATGATCCCTTTCGTAACAAACACCGCAGAGCGGATGCTTTGGCCCGTTTTCATCAGAAAATCATCGGCTTGGAATTTACGAATGACCCCCACTTGTTGGATCTTCTTCTGTAATTCCGGCTCGAATTGTGTAAATAAGTTTGTTTTCATATCCCTATCGTAGAGACGCGATACCTCGCGTCTTTTCCCAGACTGAATTCTGGAGTATTTAATCTAATACTTGATCACTTTTTTCTCCCGACTGCTCTCGATCGCCGCATCGATCACCCGCATGCTATTG